>CAZXSG010000366.1:0-5170 GCA_964643185.1 uncultured Holophagales bacterium | reverse complement strand
CCGCCGCGGGGGGCGCGGGCGCCGAGCCCGACGCCCTCCTCCTCGTGCACGACGCAGCCCGGCCGCTCGTCGATCCGGTCGAGGTCGCCGCGGTGGTGGACGCCGCGGAGGCCTCGGGAGCGGCGCTCGCCGCCTTCTCCATGATCGAGACCGTCAAGCGCGTTGCGGAAGGGCGGGTCGCCGAAACCGTTCCCCGCTCCGATCTCGTGGCGGCCTCGACGCCGCAGGTCGTGAGGGCGTCGATCCTCCTTCCGGCGCTCCAGAAGGAGCTCGCCCGGGAAGCCACCGACGACGTCGAGCTCGTCGAGAAGGACGTCCCGGTCTCGGTCGTCCTCACCTCCCGCTGGAACCTCAAGATCACGTATCCCGAAGACCTCGTCTGGGCCGAGGCGTTCCTCTCTCGCGGAGCGACCTGATGCGCATCGGCCACGGGTTCGACGCGCATCCGCTGGTCGCCGGGCGTCCGTGCGTCCTGGGAGGCGTCGCCATCGACTCGCCCGAGGGCCCCGACGGCCACTCGGACGGGGACGTCGTCCTTCATGCGCTGCCCGATGCGATCCTGGGCGCCGTGGCCGGCGGAGATCTGGGCAGCGTCTTCGGCACGTCGGACCCGCGGTTCCACGGCGTGTCCTCGTCGGTCTTCGTGCGGGAAGCCTGGCGGCTCGCGGGGAACGCCAAGGTGGGCAACATCGACGTGACCCTCGTCGCCTCGCGTCCGCGGATCGGGCCCTACCTGGGGGCCATGAGGGCCGTGATCGCGGACCTCCTCGAGATGCCCGTCGAGCGGGTCTCGGTGAAGGCCTCGAGCGGAAACGGCCTGACCGACTTCGGGCGGGGCCTGGGCGTCGCGGCGACGGTCGTGCTGCTCCTGGAGGAGGCATGAGCTTCGTCTCGGGCTTCCATCCCGTGAGGGAGACGCTGCTCCAAAGGCCGAAGGGTGTGGAGTCCGTGCTCCTCCAGAGGGACCGCAAGGACGCCCGGATGAAGGAGCTCGAGACGCTCGCCCGCCAGAACGGCGTGCCGGTGCGCCAGGTGCCAAAGGAAGAGCTCGACCGACTCGGCGGCAAGGCCCACAACGGCGTCGTCGCGAAGGTCGCGACCCGCGAGCTGGATTCCATGGAGGCCTGCCTCGCGGGGGAGCCTGGAACCCGGATCGTGGTGTTCCTCGACGAGGTCACCGATCCCGGCAACGTGGGCGCCATCGTCCGCACGGCGGCCGCCCTGGGCGCGAGCGTCGTCCTCACCGAGCGCCACTCGGCCGCCCTCGGCGACACGGTGGCCAAGGCCGCGGCCGGCGCCCTCGAGCGCGTGCGGATCGGACGGGCCGGCAACGCGGCCCGGTTCCTCGAGGACGCCAAGAAGGCCGGCTTCTGGGTTTTCGGGGCCGCGATGGAAGGCGAGCCCGCGTCGAGCGTCGACCTCTCGGGGGATGTCGTCCTCTGCCTCGGCGCGGAGGGGGAGGGCCTCCGCCGGCTCACCAAGGAGACCTGCGATCGCCTCGTCTCGATCCCCATGGTCGGGGGTGGAGGCTCTCTCAACGTGTCGGTCGCGGCGGCGATTCTCCTCTGGGAGGTTCGGAGAACGCGAATCGGGCATGAAAATGGCTTGACCGCCGGACGTCCCCGCTGATATAAACCGCGATTCGCGCCGACGTGTCGGTGCTCGTCCGTCCAATCCCGCGAGGGAAAGGCCTGCCGAGCCCCGAATACGGCGGATCGAACGCTGGTGTAGCTCAACTGGCAGAGCAGCTGATTTGTAATCAGCAGGTTGTGGGTTCAACTCCCATCGCCAGCTCCAGCGATTCCGAGGCTCTTTGGAAATAGGAAGACTCGTGGGCAGATGGCCGAGTGGTTAATGGCAGCAGACTGTAAATCTGCCGCACCTAGTGCTACGGGGGTTCGAATCCCTCTCTGCCCACCAATTTCGTTCTTGGGGGGCTCCGAGGGGAGCCTGGTTCGTCCAAGTTCCAAGTTCGGCGTCGACCCATTTGGCCCACGTAGCTCAGTTGGTAGAGCACGTCCTTGGTAAGGACGGGGTCAGCAGTTCAAATCTGCTCGTGGGCTCCATTCTCGGCGGGAGTAACTCAGGGGTAGAGTCACAGCCTTCCAAGCTGTTGGTCGCGGGTTCGAATCCCGTCTCCCGCTCCATAGGAAGGTTCAGGGAAGAAGAAGATGCGCGAGATCATCAGTCTCAACTGCGGCGAGTGCAAGCGGAAGAACTACACGGTCACCAAGAACAAAAAGGCCCACCAGGAGAAGCTCGAGGTCGCTCGGTTCTGCCGCGCGTGCCGGAAGCACACCCCCCACAAGGAAGGCAAAGTCTGAGGAGAGCTCCGTTAGGGGTGTAGCTCAATTGGCAGAGCAACGGTCTCCAAAACCGTAGGTTAGGAGTTCGAGTCTCCTCACCCCTGCCAGATCTCCTCGGTCGGAAGAAGAGAGTCATGTCGACGCATCTCAACCTTCAGCACCGCTTCACGAAGTTTGGCGGGTTCCGGGGCGACGTGAGGACGGGGGCCGCGAAGGTCTCCTGGCCCGGGCGCGACGTAGTCGTGGGGACGACCACCGTGGTCGTCCTCTATACGTTCGTCATGGGCCTCTACCTCTTCGGTGTGGACGCCATCGTGACGCCCGCCGTGGACAAGCTTTTCAAGGCCTTCGGTGCCTGAGGAAATCGTGAGCGACGCCCTCGACGCAACGCCTGCCGCAGACTCCGCGGAAACCCCTGCGGTTCCGATGGACTGGTACATCGTCCACACGTACTCGGGCTTCGAAGACCGGGTCGTGCAGGAGCTGACGAACCGCATCAAGGCGCTCGGCATGGAGACCTCCTTCGGCGAGATCCGCGTCCCGAAGGAAACCGTGGTCGAGATGAAGGGCGGCAAGCGCCGGAACGTGGAGCGGAAGTTCTTTCCGGGCTACGTCCTCGTGCAGATGTCCATGTCCGACGAGACGTGGCATCTCGTGCGCAACACCCCGAAGGTCACCGGTTTCGTCGGGGGCTCCTCCAAGGCGCCCGTCCCGCTCACGCCGGAAGAGGTGGAGTCGATCCTCCATCACACCGCCGAGACCAAGGAAAAGCCGAAGCCGCGCTACGTTTACGAGCGGGGCGAGCAGATCAAGATCACCGACGGACCCTTCAAGGAGTTCACCGGTGTCGTGGAAGACGTCAACCTCGAGCGGTCGACGCTCCGTGTCCTCGTCACCATCTTCGGGCGGCCCACCCCGGTCGAGCTCGAATTCGTCCAGGTTCAAAAGGTCTGATCCGGAGCGATCCGGAGCGGGCTTAATCGAGAGAAGCAGAAGAAGAGACACACATGGCGAAGAAAGTCACGGCCTACGTCAAGCTCCAGATCCCCGCCGGCAAGGCGACCCCGGCTCCTCCGGTCGGTACGGCTCTGGGTCCGCAGGGCGTCAACATCATGGACTTCTGCAAGGCGTTCAACGCCAAGACGGCCAAGGATGACGGCCTCATCATCCCGGTGGTCGTGACGGTCTATTCCGACCGCTCCTACTCGTTCATCCTGAAGACCCCTCCCGCCGCCGTCCTCCTCAAGAAGAAGGCGAAGCTCGAGAAGGGCTCGGGCGTTCCGAACCGCACGAAGGTCGGGAAGGTCACCGAGAAGGACGTCGAGGAGATCGCCAAGCTCAAGATGCCCGATCTCAACTGCACCGATCTCGCCTCCGCCATGCGCAGCGTCCGGGGAACCGCGCGCTCCATGGGGATCGAGGTCATCGGCTAGTCCCGGGAGACTGGAGCGACGGCGACGCCGCTCCGCGCCTTCCCAGCCACGAACACGCTTTTCGACCGAAGACCCCCGCCGCTCACGCCGATCCTCTCGACGTGCGGGGCTCGAGGTGCCCGGGTTGCCCCCGGGGCTTCTCACCGCGAGACCAGGAACGCCGGGCTGCTCTTCAGAAGTAGGTAACGACGAATGACTCAGGGAAAAAAATACAGAGCATCGGCGGCCAAGGTCGACCGGACGAAGCTCTATGAGCTCCCGCAGGCGATGGCCCTCGTGAAGGCGACCGCGACCGCGAAGTTCAACGAAACCGTGGAAGTCGCCGTGCGCCTCGGGGTGGACCCGAAGCACGCCGACCAGATGGTGCGTGGAACCGTGGTCCTGCCGCACGGCACGGGCTCCACGGTGCGCGTCGCCGTGGTGGCGTCGGGCGAGAAGATCAAGGAAGCCGAGGAAGCCGGCGCGGACATCGCGGGCGGCGACGAGCTCGTCGCACGCATCCAGGCGGGCTTTCTCGATTTCGAAGCTCTCGTCGCCACACCCGACATGATGAAGTCGCTCGGACGTCTCGGTAAGGTGCTGGGCCCCCGTGGCCTGATGCCGAACCCGAAGGCGGGCACGGTGACCTTCGAAGTCGGCAAGACGGTCAAGGAGCTCAAGGCGGGCAAGATCGAGTTCCGCGTGGACAAGACCGCGGTCATCCACGTGCCGCTGGGCAAGGTCTCCTTCGACGAGACCCAGCTCACCGAGAACGCCGAGGCCCTCCTCGCGGCGCTCCAGAAGGCCAAGCCTTCCGCCGCCAAGGGCAAGTACGTCAGGTCGGTCTTCCTCTCGTCCACGATGGGCCCCGGGATTCCCGTGGATCCCTCCGTCGTCGAGAAGGCTGCCGGGAGAACGGCATAATGAGCACTTCCGCCGCCCCCGCCACGGGGCTTTCCGCCAACCGGGCCGCGAAGGCCAACGAGATCGACGAGATCGCGGGCTCGGTGGGCAAGGCGCCCTACGCCTTCCTCATCGATTTCAAGGGTCTCAACGTTCCCGACGTCACGGAGTTCCGCCGCAAGGTGCGGGCCTCGGGCTCCGAGTACGTCGTCGTCAAGAACACCCTCGCGGTGCGCGCCCTGAGGAACGCTCCTCTCGGCCAGCTCGCCGGCGAGTTCAAGGGTATGACGGGCGTCGCCTACAGCGCGACGGACGTCGTCGGGCTCGCGAAGGTCCTCCACGACTTCGCCAAGACCCACCCCGCCCTCAAGGTCAAGGCCGCCCTCGTGGACGGCCAGGTCGTCTCGGCCAAGGAGCTCGAGGTTCTCGCCTCCATGCCCACCCGCACCGAGCTCGTGGCCAAGCTCCTCGGTCTCATGCAGTCCCCGGTCCGCCGTCTCGTGACGGTGCTGTCCGGCCCCCAGCGCAACCTGGCGATCACGCTCTCGG
>CAZXSG010000365.1:0-5170 GCA_964643185.1 uncultured Holophagales bacterium | reverse complement strand
GCAAGCTCGTGAGCCCCACGGACCCCAACCTCGTCCTGGCCTTCACGAACAACGGCGTGCAGCGATCAGCCAACGGCGGGGCCACCTGGACGCGAACCTCCGACACGGCGTGGGGCGACGCCACCGAGGTGGCCCAGGTTCCGAACGCGCCGAGCACGCTGCACGCGACGTTCTGGACGTTCGGCACCGCGGAAACGGCCCGCTACGCGAAGTCGACGGACTTCGGGCAGACGTGGACGCAGAAGAGCATCAGCACCCTCGCCGTGGGGACGTTCGGCCGGACCTCCGTGGGCTGCTCGGCCGACGGACAGAGGGTCTATCTGCTGCTGGCCGGCACTCGCGCTGCGCGCTATGTACAGGTCGGTCTCTACCGCTCGACGGACGGCGGCGAGACGTTCGCCCGCACGTTCACCAACAGCCCCGACATCCTCCGGGGGCAGGGCTGGTACGACAACGTCCTGGCAGTTGATCCGGACAATCCGGACATCGTCGTCCTGGGAGGCGTTTCTCTCTACCGCTCGACGAATGGGGGGCTGGGCGCCGCCCGCACGGGCAACCATCACGTCGATCACCACCATCTGATCTTCAAGAAGTACGGCTCCCAGAAGTTCGTGTGGAACGCCAACGACGGCGGACTGTGGATGTCCACCAACTCGGGGTCCACCTGGACGGACCGCAATGCCGGCCTCGCCACGCGCCAGTACTACGGGATCGCCATCGACCCCACGCGATCCAACGTGATCTACGGCGGCCAGCAGGACAACGGAACGAACCGCCGCACGGACGCGTCGACGAACTTCACCGACGTTCTCGGCGGCGATGGCTTCGAGTGCGCGGTCAACCCGGACAATCCGACGGTCGTCTACGGCTCGGGACAGTTCTCGACGCTCTATCGTTCCCGCAACGACGGTGCGGCCTGGGCCTACATCGCGACCCCCTTCGCGGGCTCGGCCTACAACGACGAGACCGGAGACACACCCAAGCCGTTCCTGACCTGGGTGACGCTCGACCCGAACGATTCCAACGTCGTCTACACCGGAACCTGGCGCGTCTGGCGAAGCGAGGACACGGGAGAGACCTGGACGGCTCTCGAGGCCTCCGCGTTCTCTGGAGCGGCGACGACCCGCGGCTTAGCCGTCCCGAAGGGCCGTCCGGGCCGACTCGTTGCCATCCAGAGCACGGGCAGCACCGCCGCGCAGAGCAACCGGATCTACCTGTCGAATGACCGGGGCGCCTCGTTCACCGACATCACAGGAACGGTCTCGGCCGGGCTTCTGAAGAGCATCGAGATCGACCCGGCGAACCCGGACGTGTTCTACGTCTGCGGCTCGGGGAACTCGCAGACCGGGCGCGTGTACCGCACGACGAACGCGGGCCAGACATGGACGCGGGCCGACGCGGGCCTGCCCGCGTTCGCCGTCGAGGTCGTGAGGGTCGACCCAGGCGATCCGAACGTGCTGTACGCCGGCACGCTCGTGGGCCTCTACCGCTCCGTGAACGCCGGCGCGAGCTGGGAACGCTATGGCAGCGGTCTTCCGGCGGTCGCGATCCACGACATCCAGATTCCTGCCGACGGCTCGCGCATCGTTCTCGGGACCCACGGCCGAGGCATCTGGCAGGCCGACGCGGCGGCCGCGAACCGGCCCCCCACGGTGACGATCGACCAACCGGGCGCGACGATCACGATCGCGCCTGGGGACTCGATCGATTTCCGAGGCAGTGTCTCCGATCCGGAAGGCGGCGCGACGACCCGGCGCTGGTCGTTCGGAGACGGGCGCTCCTCCACGGCCGCGGTTCCCCCGCCCGTCGTCTACAGGACGCCGGGCCGCTACGCCGTCGTCCTGGTGGGAGTGGACGCCAGCGGAGGTCGCGGTGCGGCCTACGCGACCGTCATCGTCACGGCTCCCAACGACAGTTGCGCCAATGCCATTCCCCTGGCCCTCGTGCCCGACGTACCGGTGGTGTACACGACCGGAAACAGCAGCGCGGCGGTGACGGACCCGGCCGATCCCGCGACCTGCTCGAGCCCGACGATCGCGCACTCCCTGTGGTTCCAGTTCACGGCCCCGGCGAACGGGACGGTCGACATCGACAGTCTCCCGTCGAACGGAGACACGGTACTCGCTCTCTACCCGGGCTCGTGCGCGAGCCTCGGAACCGCGCTCGACTGTAACGACGACGGGCCGGACGTCTCGGGCGGAGGTTCCGTGCTCCGGACGATCCCGGTCACTGCCGGATCCACGTACCGGCTGCTCGCGGCCTCGTGGACGGAGGGAGGCGCGAGCGGGATCGAGAAGATCGTGGTGCGCGTCCTCTTCAAGCCCGCGGCGCCCCAGAACGTCGGAACGACGGCGGCCCTCCCCGTGGTGCTCGACGCGTTCGGGCGCGGCGGCGCCCGCTTCCTCAGCGATCTCGTCCTCCTGAACCGGTCGGGCTCCGGCATGGCGGTCGCGCTCACGTACGGAGGAAGCGTCACCACGGCGGGCCGGACGGCCTCCGTCTACCTCGCCCCGGGCGAGCAGCTCCGCGCGGAGGACGCTCTGTCGGAGCTCCGGCGCGAGGGCCTCGCCGTGCCCCCCACCACGTCCACCGCCTCGCAGGTCGGCTCCCTGACGGCCCTCGTCACGAGCGGCGACGCGAACGGCCTCCTTCTCGCTTCCCGCACGGCCTCGCCGAACACGAACACCGCGGTGGGCGGCAGCTTCGGTCTCTTCTCGCAGGGCACGTCCTACGCCGACGCGGCAGACGCGGGCCCGGTCTACGTCTACGGTCTCCGGCAGACGGAGCGGGACCGCGCGAACGTGGCGTTCATGCACGTGAGGACCCCGGGCGTCACGGACGCGATCACGCTCGAGGTCGAGATCTTCACGGCGGCGGGCGCCAGTGCGGGCACACAGTCCGTCACGCTCGCCCCCACCGAATGGAAACAGCTCAACGAGATCCTCTCCGGCGGTGGCGCCGGAGCCACCACCACCGATGGCGGGTACGTCCGCGTCCGCCGCACGGCGGGGAACGGCCGCTTCGTCGTGTACGGCGTCGTGAACGACCAGAAGACGGCCGACGGCTCCCTCGTGCCCATGGCCAGAGCCGGGGAGCTCACGGCGGCGAGCTCGGTGCTCGTCCCCATCGTGCTCGAGGCAGGCGGTCTCGGCGGCTCCTATTACACGAGCGAGCTGGTGCTCGCGAACCGGTCCACGAAGAGCGGCACCGCGGTGCTCCGCTACGTGGGCGCTCCGCTCTTCGGCGGCGCCGGCACGGGCACCGTCCGCGTGCCCCTCGCTGCCGGCAGCCAGAAGGTCCTCGACGGTGTGCTGGCGTACCTCCGGACCAACGGACTCTCGATTCCCACCGCCGGCGCGCAGGGCGGAGCGCTCTTCGTGACGTTCGAGGGCTTCGATGCCACCGACGACGTCTACGCCGGGGTCCGCACGGGAACCCCGAACCCCGACGCCGCGCAGGGCGGGACGTTCGGCGTCTTCTCCGCGGGCGTGCCCGCATCGGCTCTCGCGACGAACTCGGCGATCGTGCCGGGGCTGAGGCTCGACGCTTCGGCCCGCACGAACGTCGCGGCCGTGAACGCGGGCGATTCGCCCATCACGCTCGAGATCAAGCTTCGTTCGTTCGAGGGCTACGACGCGGGTCGGACGCTGACGCGGACGCTCGCGCCGGGCGAGTGGTACCAGTGGTCGAACGTGTTCGACCTGGCCGGAGCCGGCGCGGGCGAGGGCTACGCGCTCATCACACGGACGGCGGGCACCTCGAGCTGGTTCGCGTACGGTGTTCTGAACGACTCTGCGACCTCCGACGGCAGCGTCGTGAGCATGGTCCGGTAACCGGCGCCGTTCCGTATGATCAAAGCGGGGGCGGGTCGTCGAGGCCCGCCCCCGGATCGTTTTCGTGCAGCTTCTTCACGTGATTCCCGCGGCGGTCCTGCTGTGGCCCGCAGTCGACGCGATCGCGCGCTGGCTGAGGCTCCTTTCGACGGCGCCGGGCTCTCCGGCTGTCCATCGGGTCGAGCGGCCGCTCGTCGTGATTCCGTCGCGCGCGGAAGGGCTCCTCGCGAAGCCCCTCTGTGAGGACGCGCTCGGCCAGGGCGTGGTCCCCGTCGTGATCCTGGACGGCGACGACCCCGCGGCGCGGGCGGAGCTGACCGCCCTGGGCGCCCGCGTCCTCGTGAAGGAACCTGCGGGCCCCACGAAGGGTGCCGCGCTAACGTGGGCGACCGAGGCTCTCGGCGCCGAGATCGACGCCGCCACGCACGTCCTCGTGTTCGACGCCGACATGCGGCTCCCCGAGGGCTATTTCGCGGCGCTTCGCGTTCCCGAAGAGGCGGCGGTCTTCCAGGGTCCCGTGCGGACGAGGGGTGTCCCGGCCGCTGGCGCCGCCAGAGTCGAGGCGCTTTCCACTGCGGTCGCCACGCTCGCGGACGATCCCGCGCGTACCGCGCGCGGCCTTCCGGTGAGGCTCCGCGGCAAGGCCATGGGCTTCACCCCCGCCGCCTGGCGGGCCGGACCGGGAGCCGGAGCCTCGACGACGGCCGAGGACTCCGAGTTCACGTTCCGCCTCCTCGGAAAGGGATATCGGGTTCATGCTCTCGCGGCGCCCCTCGCGCTCGAGGAGCCTGCGGGCCGTGCCGCCGCGATGGCGGCTCCGCGGGCGCGCTGGTTCGCCGGGACCCTGAGGCTGCTCGCCCTGGAGAGCGCGCTCCTCGCTCGTCTCCTCGTCACGAAGCCCTGGGGCACGCTCGTCCTCTCGGCCGACGTGTTCCTTCGGCCGAGGGCGCTGGTTCTCCTTTTCCAGCTGACCGCCGCCGTCGCCGCAACCGTCGCTCTCGCGCTCGGCCTCGGCAACGCGTGGACGGGGACCGCGCTCGTCCTCGCGCTCGCGGGCCTCTTCGCCGAGCGGCTCGCAGTCGCAGCGGCCCGGAGGCGCCTCGGTTTTCCCCCGGAGCTGCCCGCCGTGACCTTCGGCGATCTCGTCGCACTCCTCGGGGTGTGGATGCGCGCGCTCGGAAAGGCCGCCACGGCGCCCTCGCGCTGGCACCGGGCGCGGCCCGAGGCCCGCGTCTGAGGGCGCTCCTCGTCGTTCCGCGGCTGCCGGGCACGGGCTTCACCGGCGACCGCGTCCGCGCCGAGCTGCACGCCGAGGCCCTCGCCGCCGCCGGGTTCGA
>CAZXSG010000364.1:0-5172 GCA_964643185.1 uncultured Holophagales bacterium | reverse complement strand
GCTGGGCAGCCCCGTCGGCTGGCGGCTTCCCCACGAGCCCGAGGAACTGCTGCGCCCGTTCGTGAAGGTGGCGTCCCGGCGGGCGCTCGAGACCCTGCGGCGCTCGAGAGGCTGAACGGCTCCTTTTCAGGCACAATCGGGCTTCGTTCTGGAAAGGAATGCCATGACGCCCTCCTCCCGCCTTCGCATCTCGCTCGTGCTCCTCTCGCTCGTCGCCAGCGCGCCTGCCGCCGCGAAAGAAAAATGGAAACCCATCACGCCTGAAGAGCTGGCTCTCAAGGCCTCGACGATCGAGAAAGACGCCGGGGCCGAGGCGATCTTCTGGGAACGCCGCGTCGAGGATGGCCTCCACCATGTGACGAAGGAGCCGCGCACGGTGACCACGCACTACGTGCGGGTGAAGATCTTCGACGAGCGCGGACAGAAGGCCTTCACCCAGATCGAGATTCCTTACGACGCCCGCGGCGACGTGAGCGAGCTCGCGGCCCGAACCATCAAGAGCGATGGTTCGATCGTCGAGCTGTCGGACGATGCCGTCTTCGAGCGCTCCCTCGCCAAGACCCGCAAGGGCGAGAGGCGGGTGAAGGCGTTCGCGCCGCCGTCCCTCGCGCCGGGGGTCCTCATCGAGTATCAGTGGAAAGAGCTGGCGCCCGACAAGCTCACGCAGTACGTCGAGGTGGAGTTCCAGCGCGAGGTGCCCGTCCAGCGCGTCACGTACGGCTTCAAGCCCCTCGCGGTGCCCGGCTACGTCTTTCGAACCCGCGCGTTCCGCTGCGACCCTTCGGACTTCAAGAAGGGCAACGACCAGTTCCTCTACACCAACGTGCTGAACCAGCCCGCGTTCAAGACGGAACCCTACGCGCCGCCCACGTCGGCGACGCGCGCGTGGATGCTCATCTTCTACACGAACGAGCACGAGGGAACGAACGACTCGGCGTTCAAGAGCTACTCGGAGAAATTCTTCGAATACTACAAGCCGCGCATCAAGCCCAAGGGCGACGTGAAGAAGCTCGCCGAGGCGGCGGTTGCCGGCAAGACCGATCCCGAGGAGAAGCTGCGCGCACTGTGGGATCTGTCGCGCGCCAAGGTGAAGCGCCTCGCCGACGCCACGGCAGACGAGCGGCGCAAGATCGCAAAGGACGCGACGGCGGCCGACGTCCTCGATGCGGGGACGGGCTCCGGAGACGACGTGAACGTGCTCTTCGCCTCTCTCGCGCAGGCCGCGGGATTCGACGTGCGGATGGCTGCGGTGGGAGACCGGCAGCGCTTTCTCTTCATGAAGGAGATGGCGAGCGGGTACTTCCTGCCCAGCCGTTACGTCGCGGTGAAGGTGGACGGCGCCTGGCGCTTCTTCGCGCCGGGCGACCGGAACCTCCCGTGGGGCCGGATGCGCTGGGAGAACGAGAACGAGGCCGCGCTCGTGAGCGATCCGAAGAACCTCGAGTTCGTGAAGACACCGGCGTCGCCCGTGGACCGCACGTTCCGGCGCCGTACGGCGACGTTCGAGCTTCTCGAGGACGGCACGCTCGAGGGCACTGTGCGCTCGGAGCACCACGGCGCGGTGGTGGCCGACCTGCGCGACGACCTCGTGGACGAAACGGCGGACGCGCGGGAGAAGAGCCTTCGCGAGGGTCTGGAGCAGCGCCTTCCCGGAATCGAGCTCACGAACGTGAAGATCGAGGGGCTCGACGTCGTGGAGGGGCCCATCGTCTACGAATACCGCGCGCGCATTCCCGGCTACGCCGCCCGCACCGGCAAGCGCCTCCTCGTGAACCCGTCGTACTTTCGCAAGGGCGGAACGCCGCGGTTCACGGCCGCGGAAAGGCAGGAGCCCGTGCTCATCGCGGCGCACGAGTCGGACGACGAGACGGTGACGATCAAGCTACCCAAGGGCTTCACGGCCGAGGAGACCCACTGGGGCGTGCCCATCGAGGCCGGTGAGCTCGGCAGTTACCGCTCATCCATCGCGGTGACCGACGAAGGCCGCACGCTCACGTACGTGCGCAAGCTGAGGATCAAGGCCGGGTTCTACCCGGTCGAGAGCTACCTCGCCATTCGCGATGCCTTCGACCGCTTCAACCAGCGGGATGCGAAGGTCCTCGCGCTGCAGGAACGGGCCACGCCGTGAAAGCCGTTCGGCTCCGGGCCGCGCTCGTCGCGCTGCTCTGCAGTCTCGACGCGATCGCTGCTGACGTGCCCGGCTGGCTGCGCGAAGCGGCCGGCGCGGCGGCCTCGCCGCCGCGCAAGGGGGTCGTCACAGACGTCCTCCTTGCCGAGAGGACGGTGACCTACGACCCGTCCGGGCGATCGACGGCCACGGAGCGGCGGGTGGTGCGCGTCCTCGACAGAACCGGGCGCGACGAGGCGCGTGCGGTCGTCCCGTATCTCACGGAGACCACGAAGATCACAGACCTGAAGGGCTGGATCCTCCAGCCCGGTGGCGGGGTGAGGGAGCTCGGCAAGAAGGAGACCGTCGACGTGGCCGCGGCGCCCAACGACGTCTATAACGAGTCCCGCGTGCGCGCGCTCGTGGGCGGAGACCTCGTCGAGGCGGGCGGCGTCTTCGGCGCCGAATGGACCGTGGAGGATCGTTCGGTCTTCTCGCAGCTCGACTGGCGATTCCAGGGGCGTCAGCCCGTTCGCGTCTCGCGTCTCACGCTCGTGCTTCCCGCCGGCTTCAGCCACGAGGCCGTCGTGTTCAACAGACCCGAGGGCCTGCCGAAAACCGAGGTCGCGGGGGGAGTGAGGTGGGAGCTTCGCGACCTGCCCGCGCTCCTCATCGAGGACGAAGCGCCGCCCCTCACGCGACTGTCGCCGAGGCTCGCGGTGAGCGTGTTCGCGCCGCCTTCGGCGCGCGAGGCCGGCCCCGCGTTCCGGTCGTGGGCCGACGTGTCCACGTGGTTCCACACCCTCTCGATTCCGTCTGCGGATTCGTCGGCCTCCCTCACGCAGCGGGCGCGGGATCTGACGAAGGACGCGCCGACGCCGTTCGAGAAGGCCGTCGCGGTGGGCCGCTACGTGCAGGGCCTCAACTACGTTTCCATTCAGACGGGCATCGGCCGGGGCGGCGGATATCGGCCGCACGCGGCGTCGCTCGTGCTCGAGAAGGGCTACGGCGACTGTAAGGACAAGGCGAACCTCATGAAGACGCTGCTTCGCGAGGTGGGCGTGGCGTCCGACCTCGTGAGCGTGTATCTCGGCGACGCGTCCTACGTGCGCGACGAGTGGCCGTCACCCCGGCAGTTCAACCACGCGATTCTGGCCGTGCGTCTGCCCGAGGAGGCTGGCGCCGCAACCACCACAGCCGCGCCGGCCGTCGCGCGACACCCGGCGCTGGGCCGGCTGCTCTACGTCGACCCCACGTCGCCGCACACCCCCGTGGGCGAGCTGCCCGAGTCGCTCCAGGGCTCGCGCGGCCTGCTCGAGCTGAAGGATGGCGGAGCTCTCGTTTCGCTGCCGCGGTCGCCGTCCTCAGCGAACGCCGTGATCCGCGAGACGACCGCGGAGCTGGCGCTGAACGGAGACGTCTCGGGGAGCCTTCGCGAGGAGTCGACGGGAACGGAGGCCGCGGATCTCAGGTCCTATGTCACGAGCCTGTCGCCCGAGGAGCACACGAAGTGGCTCCAGGGATGGATCGGGCGAAACCTCGCGGGGGCGACCGTGAAGAACGCGAAGGTCGACTCTCCGCCGGCCGGCAGCGTCACGCTCTCGGCGTCGTTCCAGGCGCCCCGTGCCGGGCAGGAAAGCGGGGATCTCCTTCTCGTGCGTCCCGTGCTGCTGCCGTATCGCGCGATCCCGAGGATCTCCGCAGGGGAGCGCACGCAGCCGGTGGAGCTCGCGCCCCAGATCCACCGGAGCGTGTCGCGCCTCGTGCTGCCTCCGTCGGCACGCGTGGACGAGCTGCCGCCCGACGTGAACGTCGAGGGGCCCTACGGCACGTTCCGGCAGAAGGCCAGCGCGGAGGCCGGGAGCATCGTGGTGACGCAGGAGGTGGTGATCCCCGGCGGCGTCTTCGCGACGGCCGACGTGCCCGCGCTCCGCGCCTTCCTCGAGAAGGTGCGGTCCGCGTCGTCCGCGATGGCCGTGATCAAGCGGTGACGGGAGCGCTGGGAGCGCCGTTCCTCCGCGCGTAGAGGAGCCGAGCCGCGAACGCGAGGAATCCAACCGACCCCAGGGTCGCAGTGAGAACCACCCAGAACGCCGGCCGGACTCCGAGCTTCTTCGCATAGGGCACGGCCAGCCAGAGGCCGATGAAGAGCGAGAGGAACAGGTCCATGAGCACCTGAAGCCCCCAGCCGCTCTGGAACTTCTCGCCGAGGAAGCCGAACAGGCCCTCGGCGAAGACGATCTGCAGCGTGAAAGCGCCGAAGGCGGCGGAGGCGAGGGCTGGAACGATCCACAGGTTCTTCTTCATGGGAGGTCTCCTCGCTCGCGAGTGTGACGGCGCGACTGCGGCTTCACCATGACCTCGGAGGTCAAGGCCCTGCGTCGCCTGGTTTGTTAGATTGCCGCCGTGCTCGCGCCGCAGAGCCCCGGTCCCATGATCCGCGCTCTCCGCCACGCGAGGCGGCTGAGCCAGGAAGAGCTCGCGTACCGCGCGGAGGTTTCCACGCGGCACCTTTCGTGCCTCGAGAGCGGCCGCGCGCGGCCGTCGCACACCATGGTCCTCACGCTGGGCTCGGCTCTCGACCTGCCGCTCCGCGACCGCAACACGCTGCTCGTCGCGGCGGGCTTCGCGCCGGTGTACCGGGTTTCGGCGCTCGAGGGCCCTGAGATGGCCCACGTCCATCAGGCCGTCTCTCACATCCTGCGACTCCACGAGCCGCATCCGGCGATCCTGATGGACCGTTCCTGGAACGTCCTCCGTCTCAACGACGGCGCGTTGCGCCTCTTTTCTTGGTGCGGCGTGAGCCTCGGAGGTACGGCGCTCCTCAACGCCCATCGCGTCCTCTTCGATCCGGCGTTCGGGCTGCGCCCCTGGGTGGTGAACTTCGACGCGCTGGCCGATGCCACGCGCGAGCGACTCCGGTCCGAGGTCGACGTGGACCCCTCACTGCGCGCCGATCTCGCTGAGCTGGAGCGACTGCGGGGGGCGTCACCGGCGGAGCCCTCCAACCCGGGGCCGGATGCTGTCGCGCTGCCCGGCCCCCTGCGCAAGGACGGCATCGGGCG
>CAZXSG010000363.1:3320-5178 GCA_964643185.1 uncultured Holophagales bacterium | reverse complement strand
GTTGCGGTGACCGTGGTGGGGGTTGTGGAGTGGCCGGGCCTTCACTGGGGTGGGGGTGGGGAGGGGGCCGGTGCCAGGGGTGGACGGCGGGGGAACCGTCGCACCGTTCGGGAGGGTCGTCTTCTTCACGTTCGGGGGCAGCGAATCGACGGCAGTCGTCCCCTGCTGTGCTGCTTTCGTCCCGGCGGTCTTTACAGACGACGAGAAGGCGCCCGGTGACAGTGCGAGAAAAGCGAGAGCCAGGGCCGTTCGGGGCGTTCGGGACGTTCGACGCATCATGAAGAGAGGGTACGCGATCGGACCGCCGGAGTTTCTCCGGCGCGTATTCTTTCCGCGCCATGAGCTCGGTGCGGATCAGGCCCTACGAGGCCACGGACGTTCCCCTCCTCTTCGAGGCGGGCCGCGAGTCCCGGTCGACCATTGGACCCTGGCTGCCGTGGTGCCACGAAAATTACAGCGAGGGCGAGGCCCGCACGTTCGTGGAGGCGCAGATCGCGGCCTTCGCGAGCGGAGCCGAGTACACGTTCGTGATCGCCTCCCCGGCGGGCCGCTTTCTGGGCTGCTGCGCGCTCAACATGATCGACCGCACGAACCGTCGCGCGAACCTCGGCTACTGGGTCCGCGCGTCCGAAGCCGGCCGCGGTGTCGTCACCGCGGGCGTGAAGCTCCTCGCCGTCTGGGCGTTCGAGAACACCCCTCTCGAGAGGCTCGAGATCGTGGCCTCCACGGAGAACCTCGGAAGCCAGCGCGTGGCCGAGAAGGCGGGAGCCGTGCGCGAGGGCATCGCGCGGAGCCGGCTCCACCTGCACGGCCGGGCGCACGACGCGATCGTGTACTCGATCCTCCGCACGGACCCACGTACAGTAGCCGTGTGACGGCCATCAGCCTTCCCACGCTCCTCGCGACCTCCCGGGAGATCGGGCGGCTCACGCAGGACGCGCGGGATCTCGCCGGGCCCGCGGAGAGCCTCCTCGAGACGATTCGCACGCGGCTCGGCTGCCCCGCCGTCGCGCTCTTCGATGCGCGCGGACCCGGTCTCTCCCGGCTCGCGGGAGAGACCGCCGCGCCGCTTTCGGCCGTCGAGACGAGCGCGACCACGGGACGACGGATGGCCGCCGAGGACGACACCTGGCTCGCCATTCCCGTGCGCGCGCTGGGGGCCGTGCCCTACGTTCTCGCCGTCTCGCGGGATGAGCCGTTCGGGGAAGAGTCCGCGGCGTTCGAGCTGGTGGCGAGCCGCATGGGCCTCTCCCTCGAGCGCACGCTGCTCCTCTTCGATCAGAAGGAAAGCCTCGAGCGCGCCGAGCGGGACGCGAGCCGGCTCGCGCTGCTGAACCGCATCGCGGGGATCGCCGTCTCGGGCAAGGCCCTGCGGCCCATGCTGCAGGACGTCGTCGAGGCGCTGCGCGAGTCCTTCTCGTGGGAGTTCGTGGCGTGCGTCCTCGTGGACGAGGCCGCGGGCCGCTTCGTGTGCGAGGCCGTGACGAGCGACATCGAGACGTCCGTGGTGCCCGGCTACGGACGCGAGCTGGGCTCCGGCATCGTGGGTACCGTCGCCAAGACCGGTGAGCCCTGGCTCCTGAACGACGTGCGGGAAGCCGCGAACTACGTGGAGACGATGCCGGGCGCGCTCTCGGTCACGCCGCCGGCGAAGGTGCAGGCGAAGAAGATCGCGGCGGCGAGGTTGGTCCACACGATCGCGTCGACGAGACGCGTCGGTCGCGCGCGGAAGGCGAGGAAGAGCGCACAGACGAGGAACGAGAGCGACGCCAGGTGGCGCGGCCAGAACGCACGGTACGATCCGGCGATCAAGGCGGTGCGCTGCGCGCGGCCGTCCGCCTCGAAGTCGACGTCGATC
>CAZXSG010000363.1:0-3310 GCA_964643185.1 uncultured Holophagales bacterium | reverse complement strand
GGCCGGGCGCGCTCTCGGAGCTCTGCGTGCCGGTCGTCCACGAAGGCCACGTCGTCGCGATCCTCAACCTCGAGAGCCGCCGGCTGGCCGCGTTCCACGACCAGCTCCCGCTCCTCACCACGGTGGCCGAGCAGGTCGCGGGCGGCATTCACCTCGCGAAGACCAACCGCGATCTGGAAGAGCTGAACCGGCGACTCCTCGAGGCCGAAGCCGAGATCTCGCGCCTCCTGGCCAGCTCACCCCACGCCTCGGAGGATCTGCCCTCCTGGTCGTCGTCTGTCGCCCGCGAGTTCGCCCGCGTGGTGCGCGCGAAGGAGATCGACATCTGGCTCCTCGAGGACGGCGTGCCCGTGCGGCTCACGTCGGGGCGTACGGCGGCGCCCACAGTGCAGGTGCTGCGGCGGGGCTCGGACCCGCGGCGCACGGGTGAAGAGGAGCTCGTCGTGCCCATCGATGGGCCGTCGGGCGATTCCTTCGGCGCGCTCGTGGTCTCGGGCGCCCCGGCCTCCCTCGCGGGCAGCGGCGAGCGGCTCCTCACGGCCTTCGCGAAGCAGCTCGGGGGCACTCTCGAGCTGCGCCGCGCACAGCAGCAGCTGGCCGTCGCGGAGGCGCGCCGCCAGGAAGCGCGCGAGGCCCTTCATCACCGCGGCATCGAGACGCTCAACGTGTGCCCGTCCTGCGGCGACTGCTACCCGCACACCCTCGAGATGTGTCCGACCGACGGCCGCCTGCTCGACGGCTCGTGGCTCATTCCGCTCGTCCTCGAGCAGCGCTACCGGCTGCTCCGGCGCATCGGACAGGGCGGCATGGGCACGGTGTTCTCCGCACGCGACGAGAAGCTGGACCGCGACGTCGCGCTCAAGTTCGTGCGGCCCGAGCTCCTCGGAAGCACCGAGATGGCCACGCGTTTCGATCGCGAGGCCCGCGCCGTCGCGCGCATTCAGCATCCCTGTGTCGTGGCGCTCCACGATTCGGGCCGGCTGGAAGACGGCTCTCTGTACCTCGCCATGGAGCTCCTGCCCGGCCGGACGCTCTCTTCGCTCATCGACAACCAGGGGCCGGGCACGCCGAAGCAGGTCGCCGCTTTCCTGAGGCGCGCGGGCGCGGGCCTCGACGCCGCGCACGCCGCGGGGGTCGTGCACCGCGACGTGAAGCCCCAGAACTTCTTCGTGAAGCTCGAAGGCGACACCGTTTCGGGCGTGAAGCTGTTCGACTTCGGGCTCGCGCGCTCGTCGCGCGTGGACCGGGGGCTCACGAGAATGGGGATGGTGGTGGGCACTCCGGCGTTCATGTCGCCGGAGCAGGCACGCGGAGAGGACGTCACCCCCGCGACCGACCTCTACTCGCTGGCGGTCGTGGCGTTCGAGGCGCTCACGGGCGAGCCCGTGGTGAAGAGCCGCGAGATCACGTGGACGCTCGCGGAGATCCTCAGCGAGCTGCCGCCGCGCCTCTCGACGCTCCTCCCGGTCTCACCCGAGGTGGATCGCGCGTTCGCCGCGGCCCTCGCGAAGGACGCGGCGAGCCGGCCCGCGGGCGTGTCGGTCTGGGTCGACTCGTTCGTCGCCGACCTCGAGGCCCTTTCCGCAACCGTGATCGGTTGGCGGTAGGTCCTAGGCCTTCTTCTTCGCGGCCTTCTTCGCGCGGGCTTTCTTTTTCGCGGGGGCCTTCTTTTTCGCGGACCGCTCCCACATTTTCGCCATGTAGGGAATCGCGGAGGGGGTCACGCAGTCCGTGTCGCCGTGGTCGACCTCGACCTTGCCAATGGCCCTCGCCACGTCCTCCGCGGCGCTCCGCAGGGATTCCATGCTGCCTCCGATCGCGATGAGCGCGCCGTTCATCGCGTGACGGGTGCGGTTGGGCGCGGCCTTGATCTCCTTGCGGATCCGTTCGAGGAGCTTCGCGGCCTCGGCCTCGCCGAGACGGCCCTGCGCGGCCAAAGCCCCGTAGAGCGTCCAGCCCGCGCTCGTGGGCCATTCGCCGGCCCGCTCGATCCACGCGGCCGCGATGGCGGGTGCCTCGGGCACCTTCGCGGCGAAGCTCGCGAGAGCGCCGATCGTCACGTGGTCCCGCGCGCTCTCGAGCCAGCCCTCCAGGTCCTTCGCGGTGGTGCGGCCCGCGTCGGCGATCTCGAACGCCACGATGCGGGCCTCGTGAACTCCGGTCGCGAAGAGGTCCTTCGCGAGCTGGGGGTTCGTCCCCAGCGTCTTCACCAGGGTCTTGAGGTCGGCGTACGTGACGCCCAGCGGCTCGGCCGTCGCGCCATGCCGCTGGTACACGCGGGCGACCGTGGAAGAGCCCCGCGCCTTCAGCCACTCGAGGGTTTCCTTCGCGTTCATGCAATCCCCGCTTTGCGCGTGATGATCGTCGACAGCATCGTGGCGACGAGCGTACGCCCACCGCCCTCCTCGCCGAAAACATCCGCGCGGCAGACGGTGAGCGTCCGCCCGGGACGCAGGACGCGCGCCTCGGCCACGTAGCGGGGCGCCCGCGCCGGCGCGAGGAGGTTGATCTTGAACTCCACGGCGAGGACGTCGGTCCCGGGGAGCGCGAGCGTGAACGCCGCGTAGCCGCAGGCCGAGTCGGCGATGCTCGTGAGCGCTCCCGCGTGGAGGAAGCCGTTCTGCTGCGTGAGCGCGACGGAGTGCGCGAACGCGATGTCCACTTCTCCCGGCGCCACGTGGACGAGCCCGGCTCCGAGCGTCGTCATCATGGGCTGCCGCGCGAAGCTCTCTCGCACGACCGTCTCGAAGGCGGGGTTACGGGCCACGAAGTTCGAATCCATGGAAAGCGACCTTACAGGAACCCCCGGCCCTCCCCGTACGTATCCTTCAGCGCTTGAGAATCCGCCGTTTCCTTCGCCTGGCCGTGCTGGTCGCGGCGTGCTCGGGTGCGGTCGCGCGCGCGGACGAACCGTTCCGCGTCGACGCGGCCGCGCTCGCGAAGGAGCCTTACGTCGCGCTGCCCTACGAGCTCCGCCACACACCGCACGACGATGCGGCGTTCGCGGCGCCCGGCTTCGACGACTCCGCCTGGCCGAAGCAGGACGCGCGGCTCCTCCCCCACCAGCAGTGGAGCCTCCCGGGCATCGTCTGGTACCGCACGCGGGTCGAGCTGCCGGCAGACGTGGCGGGCCGGCCGCTCACGCTCCGCGTCGTCACCACGGGAGCCTGCGAGGTCTTCGTCGACGGCGCGAAGGTCGCCGGCGCGGGCCGGATCGGCAACACGCCGGAGACGACGGTCGTCGAGAGCCCGCTCGTGGGCGAGATCGTGACGCTCGAGCCCGGAGTGCGCGCTATCGCCGTGCGCTTCG
>CAZXSG010000362.1:0-5183 GCA_964643185.1 uncultured Holophagales bacterium | reverse complement strand
TCCCACGGCAGCCGCGAGCCTCGGTGAGAGCGGCCGGCCCGCGAGGAGCTCGAGCGCGGCGGCGGCTCGTGTGGCAGTGCCAGGCTGTGCACCTTCCTCGAGAATCCCCGCGAGCACGCCTTCGGCCTCGGGGCGGCCCAGGAGGGCCCGCAGATCCACAGCGCCGTGCCCGGCCCGGAGCGACTCGCCGAGCACCGTTTCGTACTGTCGGCGAAGCGCCCGCGCGAGGAAGAGCCACGTCGCGGCGCCCGCGAGCGTGAAGAGTCCGAGCCAGCGAATGCTGGGCACGACGAGCATCGCACGCACGATGAGAAGCCCCGCCACGGCCTGGCCGCCGGCCTCGAGGACGCCGCCCGAAAAGGCCTGCGCGCGGAGCCTGAGCCGCGTGGACAGCGGCAGGTAGAGAAGCTCCTTCGACGGCGTCTCGAGCGTCCCCGAGAAGCTCTCGCGCACGAACTCCGTGGCCGCGGCTGCGAGGACGACCGGCCAGGCCACGAACCCGATGCATGTAAGGAAGAGGAGCGCGGGAGGAATGAGGAGCGCGTTCGAAAGGCCCAGCCGCCGCAGGATCGCGCCCACCAGGAGGAATTGGATGACGAGCCCCGCGACGCCGAGCCACGCGTAGTACTTGCCGAAGAACACGGCGAGCGCGGCCTCGTCCATCGAGCGGCTGGCCGTGATCTTGAGCTGGTAGTCGGTGAAGCACGCGCACAGGAGGCCGGCGAGCGAGAGGCCGAATGTGTAGCGGAGGAAGCGGTTCGAGAGGAGCGCCCGGAGGGGCACCGACTCCGCGTCCCCGTCTCCTTCGGAGTCGTCCTCCTCGCCGCCCGAGGACCGGCGCAGCCGGAACGTCAGAACGCCGAGGCCGGCCGCGGCGACGAGCGAAGCGGCCGCGACGTAGAGCAGCCCCTCGGCCCCGAGCCGCTCGACGACGGGCTCGACGGCATAGCCCGAGACGATCGTCCCCACCGCGAGGCCGCCGCTGATGTAGCCATAGAGCCGCTTGGCGTCGCGCCCGGCGAAGGAATCCCCGGAGTGCGAGAAGACGAGAGTGATCGAGAGGACGGTGCAGACCTCGATCCAGATCACCAGCGCGAAGAAGCTCGGCTTCCCTCCCCAGGTGAGCGCCTGGCGAAAGAGGACGAGCGACGCGGCCAGCGCGAGGAGCGTGCCCACGAGGGACATCTGCCGCGGGAGCCGCTCGCGCATACGGCCGTAGAGCGACGCGGTGAGGACGCCGACGAACCCGATGCCCACGTAGACGAGAGGGAGCAGCGTCTCGGCCTCGGCGGCCGTGTAGCGGGAAAGGAAGAGCGTGTCGGCCGCGGTAGCGCCGATTGTGATGGAGACGCCGACCATCGCGAAGAGCGCGAAGAACGCCTGCACGAGCGGGAACTCGTCCGGCCGGATGGAGAAGGCCGCGTGGAAGAGCCGACGCACGGTGTGGGCTCATGAGAGCACTTCGCTGGCCTCCCGTCCATGTCGAGGGCCGCCCCAGTTGTCTCGGACCGAACATCCGAGGTAGATACCGGGCGCTCTGATTGCTCTTTTCTCTTAGCCTCTCCGCACTCAACCTGCCGATTTCGACGACGCCTGCTTCGCCGATTCAAGGGCGGCGATTGCCCCGCACGCTACTGCGAAGAGATTGCATGCAGCTCGTCCAACCACGCGGGCCTCGCAGCAACAACTCCCGTCGCAAGCCCACGCCGCTCCGGTGCCTCAATGGTCTCCTCCAGACGTAGCACGACCGCGCGAATCCTTCTGCAGAGGTCCCTCTAGGACAGGGGCAAGTTTCCCGAGCGGCCCGTGAGCGCCCGGCATCCGCCCTCGCCTCGGCTCCCCGATTGCTGGGCGCCGGCACCGCGTCCCATCATCAGCTTCGCCTGCAGCAACCTCAGTGCTCTCTCGACGTCGTCGTCCTGAACAATCGCCGGACCCCCGTTCGATGTAACCCGTGCAGCGTCCAGGTTCTTAGCCCGCGAGACGACTTCCGATGCCGCCTCGCAGAGTCCCGTCCCGGCGTCTCCACAGACCGACAGCAAGGTCGTCGAGAAGGCCTTGGCCTTCGAGCGGTCGCTCAACCACCCAGCCAGCTGGGCGTTGTCCATGGAGCAGTAGCCTCGGAGCTCCCGCTCTTTTGCGTCTTTCAGGTCCACGGCGAATTTCCTCATCTCCATCCGCGCCAGCATTACAGCGGACGACACGCTGATTGCTTCGAGCTCAGCCGCTTTGGAGCGCAGCAATCCCTCCAGGCTCTCGAGACCCTCGTCCGACGCCCAGATCATCGCGTCCGTACCGAAGATCGTCACACCGTCCTCAGTTGTCACGGATCCCTTCGAGATCGCCTCCTCGTACAGCGACACGCGAGATTGCCTGGAACCGGCCCGAATCTTCAGCACAGAGATGGACCCCTGCAAGCTGACGCGGCGTGCATCGTCCACCTCCAAGTCGGTCAGCCGCTGAACGATCCGAATGTAGTCATCCGGAGGCAGGAGACTCTTCACACTTGCAAACCAGGGTAGGAGCAACCGGGTATCGCCCTTGGACCTCGCCACATATTCTGGAAGGACATCGATCAGGCGATCGACTCTCTGAGAGATGGGCTGATTCCCGTTGCGCAGGATCGCATCGAGAGTGGGATACGAGGGCCCGGGAAGCTTCCTTGATTCGGCGACCGTCGGCAGGCAGATCAGCACAGAAAGGGCGAGGAGGACAACACTCACCACGTAAGTCCCAGTGGCACGTCGTGCCGTACGGATCTGGGTGACAGGTTGCATCTCGACACGATCCTACACCCGTGGGTGCCAGAGCCCCACGGCAGACCGAGATCGTCCGTCAGGCCGGTCGCCGCTACTTCGCCGGAGCCACCGTGCAGGGCCCGCCCGCGGCCACCCAGGTCTTCACGGCCGTCACGAGGTCCGCGTGAGGAACCGGGACCGGAGTGCGCATCTCGCCCGGGCTCCAGCCCCAGAGGACGAGCGGGTCCTTCTCGAAGTGGGCGACGAACGCGTCGAGGCTCTTCCCGCCATTCCGTGCCGAGTCCTTCAGCGTCGCACTGAGCTCGGCCTTCGAGAGGTTCTGGAAGACCATCTTCATCGACTCGGGCGGCCGGTGCCAGCCGGGAGCTCCGGGCGGCATGGCCGGACCGTAACTCGCGGGCGTGGTCTGCATGCCATGACAGTCGGCACAGGCCAGGCCCGGGACGCCCTTGCCCTCCTTGCCCCGCACGACACCCTGGGTGTGCGGCGCGCCAGCGTCGCCCTGCAGCGGCGCATCCCCCGCGATGTGACAGTTCACACAGCGGGGGCTCTGGAGCACCGTCTGGATCGTGTCGAACGCTTTCACGGCGTCGGCCGTCTGTTGAGCGGCGGTGGCCCCCGAGGAGAGAAGGACGGCCCCGAGGATCGCGAATGCGGTGCGGTGCATCTCCATCTCCTTCTAGGACAGCCGGAACGGCAGCTCGCGCAGCCGTTTGCCCGTGAGAGCGAACACGGCGTTCGCGACGGCCGGCGCGATGGGAGGCGTGCCGGGCTCGCCCACTCCACCCATCTTCTCGCCGCTCTCGATCGTGTGGACCTCGACCTTCGGCATCTCGTTCATCCGCAGCACCCGGTAGCCGTTGAAGTTCCCTTGCTCGACGCGGCCGTCCTTGAGCGTGATTTCGCCGTGCAGCGCGGCGCTGAGGCCGTACGCGATGCCCGACTGCATCTGGGCCTCGAGGTTCAGCGGGTTCACCACCGTGCCGCAGTCGATCACACACACCACGCGGTGCACGCGGATGCGGCCGTTCGTCACGGAGACCTCCGCCACCTCGGCCACGATGCTCCCGAACGACTCGTGAACGGCGAGACCGCGCCCGCGCCCCGCGGGGAGCGCCTTGCCCCAGCCCGCCTCCTTCGCGGCCTTCTCGAGCACCGCGAGAACCCGCGGGTGCTTCGCGAGGAGGCCCCGTCGGTACTCGAGAGGGTCCTTCTTCGCGGCGTGCGCGAGCTCGTCCACGAAGGACTCCACCGCGAACGCCGTGTGCGTGTGGCCCACCGAGCGCCACCACAGAACCGGAATGCCGGGCTTCGGCGTGTGCAGCTCGACGCGGTGGTTCGGGATGCCGGTGACGTACGGCGAGTCGGACGCTCCCTCGACCGAGGTGTCGTCGATGCCGTTCTTCACCAGCATCGGCTCGAACGGCGTCCCCGCCACGATCGACTGTCCACAGATGCGCTGCCGCCACGCGACCGGAGCGCCCTTCGCGTCGATCGCGGCCTCCACGCGGTGGACGAACATCGGGCGGTAGTAGCCGCCGCGCATGTCGTCCTCCCGGGACCACATCACCTTCACCGGCGCTTCGATGGCCTTGGCCACGTGCGCGGCCTCGCTCACGACGTCGCTCGTGGGCGTCGCCCGGCGGCCGAAGCCGCCTCCCAGGAAGGAGGTGTGGATCGACACCTTCTCGGGCGCGAGGCCCAGGATCTTCGCGGCCACCATCTGGTCGACCGTCTGGAACTGGGTCCCCATGTGGATCTCGGCGCCGCCCGGGGTCTTCCGCACCGTGCAGCTCAGCGGCTCCATGGCCGCGTGCGCGAGGTAGGGCACGCCGTACTCGGCCTCGAGCTTGGTCGCCGCGGGCGCCTCGAGCGCCTTGGTCACGTCGCCCTGGGTCTTCGCGATGGGGCCCTCCGTGCGCACGAGAGCGGCGAACTCCCTGCGCAGCGTTTTCGTGTCGAGCTTCGCGTTCGGGCCGAGGTCCCAGTCGATCTTCAGCGCGTCGCGGCCCTTCTTCGCGGCCCAGTAGTGGTCCGCCACGACGGCCACGCCCGAAGGCACCTCGTACACGTGACGCACCCCGGGCACGGCCTTCGCCGCGGCGGAGTCGAGGGTCTTCACCTTTCCACCGAACACCGGAGCCCGCGCGACGACGGCGGTGAGAAGGCCCGGCAGCTTTATGTCGAGGCCGAACACGGCCTTGCCGTTCGACTTCTCGGGCGTGTCGAGGCGCTTCACCGGCTTTCCGATGAGCGTCCAGGCCTTCTTGTCCTTGAGCTTCACCTCGGCGGGCGGCGGGAGAGCCGCGGCCTCGGCCGCGAGCTCGCCGAACGTGAGCTTCCTTTCGCCGTGGAGCACGACGCCCTTCTCCACGCGGCAGCTCTCGGGCCCCACCCCCCAGCGCTTCCCACCCGCGGCCACCA
>CAZXSG010000361.1:0-5185 GCA_964643185.1 uncultured Holophagales bacterium | reverse complement strand
CTCGGCCACGAGGAAGAGCTCCATGCGGGCAATGGGGTCGCGTTCGGCCTCCTCGCGTCGCTCGGCCTCGGGACGGTAGAGCTGCTCGTCGTCGGACAGGGAGTGCGAGTAGGGCCGCGTCACATGAGCGTGCACGAGCGCGGGGCCGCGCCGGTCGCGGCAATAGGCGACGGCGTACTTGAACGCGTCGTAGGAGCCCAGGTAGTCGCAGCCGTCAACCTCGGTGATGAAGAGGCCGGGGTAGCCGCGCACGAGCTTGGAGATGGAGCCGCCCGGCGTGTTCACCTCGACCGGGACGGAGATCGCGTAGCCGTTGTCTTCGACCACGAAGAGCACCGGGAGCTTTTGCGTCGTGGCGTAGTTGAGGGCTTCCCAGAACTCGCCTTCCGAGGTCGAGCCGTCGCCGATCGTCACGACCGTGACCTCGTCATTCGCGAACCCGGAGGTCGTGTCGAGGAACGAACGCGACTCGGGCCGCGCCAGGAAGCGCCCGGCCTCGGCCGCGCCGACGCCCGGGAGGCACTCGGAGCCCGTGGGCGACGACGTGGTGAAGATGCGGAGCTTCGGGTGCGACCAGTGCGACGGCATCTGTCGGCCCGCGGAGGAGGGCGCGTCCACGGCGCCGACGGCGTCCAGGAACATCTCGTAGGGCGTCATCCCGAGCGCGAGACAGACGGCCCGGTCCCGGTAGTAGCCGAAGAACCAGTCCTTCCCGGGCACGAGGTGCGCGGCCAGGGCGACCTGGGCCGCCTCATGGCCCGCGCCGCTGATCTGGAAGAAGATGCGGTTCTGGCGTTTGAGCTGGATCTCCTTGTCGTCGATCCGGCGGGAGACGTACATGGTCTTGAACGCCGCGACCAGAGCCTCCGTGGAGAGGCCGTGCCAGCGTTCGGTTCCGGGCGCGAGTTCGGTGACGGGCATGAAAATCATCTCTCCAAAAAAGCGGCGGTCCGGTAGGACCGCTCGGGATCCCGCCTTTTGGGCGGGATCCCGGGGAGGTTATCAGAGGGATTTCGGCCCTCCCGGCGCCGCTCGCTCGCGTACAGCCCGTCTGCACGCACAATCCCTCCATGCCGCGTCTGCGCCGTCTGTATGCCGCCGTGTTCCTCGCGGGAGCCGCCCTCATGGGCCTCGAGATCGTGGGCAGCCGGGTGCTGGCTCCTCACTTCGGAACCTCGGTGTTCGTGTGGGGCAGCCTCATCACCACGTTCCTCGGATCGCTCGCGCTCGGATACGCGCTCGGCGGCCGCCTCGCGGACCGCCGGCCCGACCCGCGGCTCCTCGCAGACCTCCTCGTCGCCGCGGCCGTGCTCCTCTTCCTCGTGTTCCAGAGACCCGAGCCGATCCTCGCGTTCTTCGCGAGGCTCGCGATCCCGGAGCGCTTCCAGTCGCTCCTCGCGGCCATCGTCCTGTTCGGCCCGCCCAGCGTCCTGATGGGCATCGTCACGCCCTTCGCCGTGAAGCTCGCAACCCGCGACGTCGAGACCGTCGGGACGTCCGCGGGGCGCCTCTCGGCCATTTCCACCGCGGGCTCGATCGTCGGCACGTTTCTCACGACGTTCTTCTTCGTTCCCGCGTTCGGCACCGAGCCGATCATCCAGGGCATCGGGGTGGCCCTCCTCGTCTCGGCGGTCCTCGTGCCGGCCCGCCACGGCGGCCGCCGGCTGGCCGCCTACGGCACCGTTCTCGTGCTCGCTCTGGCGATCGGAATCGGCGCCAAGGCGCTCCAGGGAACGGCAGAAAGCGACGTCCGTGTCGTGTACGAGAAGGAGACGGCCTACCACCGCATCCGCGTGCTCGAGCAGGAAACCCGGCGCGCGCTCGTCTTCGACCGGCTCACCCAGGGACTCATGGCAGTGGGAAAGAACGACCGCCGTCCACCGAACTACACGGACGGGCTGGCGTTCGCCCTCGGCGTGCCGCGCACCCCGCCCCGGCGCGTGGTGATCATCGGTCTCGGCGCGGGGATGCTGCCCGATCTCCTCTCCCGGGGCGCCCCCGAGATCGTGACGACCTCGATCGAGATCGACCCCGAGGTGGTGAAGGTCGCCCGCGACTGGTTCGCGTTCGAGCCGGACGCGAACGACGTCGTCCTCGTCGGAGACGGGCGCCGGGCACTCGAGACCAAGGTGGACGGCGCCGACGCCATCCTCCTCGACGCCTTTTTCGCCGAGGGCGTGCCCTTTCATCTGACGACGCAGGAGTTCGCCCGGCTCTGCCACTCGAAGCTCTCGCCGGAAGGTGTTTACGCAGCGAACTTCGTCGGAAGCCTCACGGGAGCCGACAACCAGCTCTTCTGGGCGACGGTGAAGACGCTGCGGAGCGTCTTCCCTCAGGTCCTCGTCCTGCAGGACGAGCTCGCGTCTGCCGCCGCCGACGGCCAGGCCGGGTCCACGTTCGATGGGAACGCCGTTCTCATCGCTTCGAAAGGCACCGGGCTCTCCCGCGAGGACGTGAGGGACCGCGCGCTCGCTCTCGCGACGCGCCTGGGACGGCCCGAGATGATGACCTGGGGCGCTCGGTGGTTCGAGGGCCCCTATCCTGTCGAGAGCGTTCCGATCCTCACGGATTCCTACAGCCCGACGGACGCCCTCCAGCATCTCGGAAAACACAGGTGAGCCGGCCGGATCGATGAGCAGCTGATCCCGGTCATACCGCCGGCACGCCATCGCGCCTAGCTTGGAGGCGTGAGGGCCTCCCGTTGATCTCGACCTTGAACTTCCGCGCGCTGGGCTGGGGAATCCTGGCCACGTGCGTCACGCTCTCCGGCGTCGTCCTCGGCTCGCGCAACCTCCGGAACTTCGACGGCGCCCTCGTGGCGTACCTCTTCGGGACGGTCTTCGCGGTCTTCGGGATCGTCTACCGGTACGTCGTCTGGCTCCAGAGGCCTCCCACGGCGCTCTACTTCCGCAGGTTCCTCCAGCACATGCTGGGGCTCCGCCCGTTCCGGGCTTCGCACCTGTTCTCGCGGCGTGCCCTGCCGAACGCCGTTTCGTTCGCGAGCACGTTCTCGAAGAACGTCCTGGCGCAGAGCTTCATCTTCCGCCGCGACCACAAACGCGGCCTCGCCCACTTCGCTCTCGCCTGGGGCTGCCTCTCGGCGTTCGCCATCACGATTCCCCTCACGTTCGGCTGGGTCCATTTCACTCTCGAGCGCGAGGGCATCTATCAGGCGCACCTCTTCGGGTTCCCCGGGTTCTCGTTCGCGATCGACGGAGTGGTCGCGTTCTTCCTCTTCCACGCGCTCAACATCTCTTCGGTCCTCGTCATCGCAGGAGCTCTCTACTTCCTGAGGCGCCGCATGACCGACGCGGGCCAGATCGCGACCCAGACGTTCGAGATGGACTGGATGCCGCTCGTCCTCCTCGTCCTCGTCTCGGTCACGGGCCTCGGCGTGACGCTCGACTACGAGCTCCTCCAGGGCAAGGCGCACGCATTCATGGCCATCACGCACGCCATCACCGTGGTGATCTTCCTGGTGTGGCTGCCGTTCGGAAAGTTCTTCCATGTGGTCCAGCGCCCCGCGCAGGTGGGTCTCGCGCTCTACCGCGAGGAGGGCGCGCGCGGCCCGATGGCCGTCTGCCCGCACACCGGCGAGCCGTTCGCGACGGCGCTTCACATCTCCGACCTCGAGCAGGTCACCCGCGAGACGGGTCTCGACTTCACGCTCGCGGACGGTTCCTCGCACCTCGACCTCTCGCCCGACGGCAAGCGCGCGGCGCTGGCCCGGGCGCACCTCGCCGCCCGCAAGTCGTCCGGCTCGTACTTCGGCTGAGCCGAGGGAAGGAACGCCATGGCCCGCCTCCCCGCAGCTCCCGAGCGCCTCGTCGAAGGCATCGGTCCGCACCTCAACTACCCGCCGAAGGGGGGCTGGTCCGGCCGCGATGAGCCCGACCGCGTGGTCCCCACTCATTGCTGCTTCTGCGGCATGCAGTGCGGCATCAAGCTCCTCGTGAAGGACGACCGTGTGGTCGGCTTCGAGCCCTGGGAGGAGTTCCCGTTCAACCAGGGCCGCCTCTGCCCCAAGGGGGTCCAGCGGTATCTCCAGAACAACCACCCCGACCGCCTCCTCACGCCGCTCGAAAGGGTCGAAGGAGGGGACGGCCAGGGCTTCAAGCCCGTCTCCTGGGACGCCGCGCTGGACCGCACCGCCGCGGAGATCCAGCGCATCCAGGCCGCCTACGGTCCTCACGCGTTCGCGATGCTCTCCGGCGTCTCCCTCTCGAACGAGAAGAGCTACCTCGTGGGCAAGTTCGCGCGCGTGGCGCTGAAGACCCGGAACCTCGACTACAACGGTCGCCTCTGCATGGTGAGCGCGGGCGCCGGGAACAAGAAGGCGTTCGGCCTCGACCGCGCGTCGAACACCTACGAAGACCTCGCGAAAGCCGAGGTCATCATGATCTGCGGTACGAACGTCTCCGAGACGTTTCCCACGCTCACCCACTGGATCTGGCAGGCGCGCGACAACGGCGCCAAGCTCATCGTGGTGGACCCGCGGGAGACCCCCATCGCCCGCACGGCCGACCTGCACCTCCCCATTCGCCCGGGTCGCGACTCGGCGCTCTACGGGGCGATGCTCCGCGAGCTCGTCGAGCACGACTGGCTCGACGGCGACTTCATCGCGAACCACACCAGCGGCTTCGACGCGTCCATCGACGCCGTGAAGACCTACGACCTCGACTGGGCCGAGCGCACCACGGGCGTTCCGAAGGCCGTCCAGCTCACGCACGACAACCTCCCCTGGACCGCGGACACCACGGCGACGCACCTTCGGTTCGGCCCGGACGACGTGAGCCTCAGCTACTTGCCGCTCAGCCACATCGCCGAGCAAATGCTCAAGCTCCATGGGCCCATGCGCATTGGCGCCACGATGTACTTCGGTGAGAGCCTGGAAGCCTTGCCGGACAACCTCCGGGAAGTGCACCCTACCTTCTTTCTGGGGGTGCCGCGTGTGTGGGAAAAGATGCAGGCCAAGATGATGAAATCCGGGAATGGTTGGCTAACGGTCGGTTGGGATTTGCCTTCCAAAGGTAATCTCACCGCTGGTCAAGCTGCGTCCAAAACGAAGTAGTGGGAAAATGTCTGCCCCCGTTGAAATCAGCTTCGACTGCTTGCCCCTGCGCAGTGTAGGCCGGCTCGATGTGCCGCTCGATGCGTCGACGGCCCATCGAGATTTGTGCCTGCG
>CAZXSG010000360.1:1914-5187 GCA_964643185.1 uncultured Holophagales bacterium | reverse complement strand
GTGACACCGGGGTGCGCGACCGGACCGCGGAGGGGGCCCGCGCGGCCGGCCGGGGTCCCGCCCGGGAGGAGGCTCGCCACGGTGGCGCTGCCGGCCCCGTTCCCCGCGAGGAGGAGCGCGGCCCGCACGGCCTGGCCGCCGCCCCCGCCGCCCCGGATCCAGAAGTCCACGGCCTCGTACTGAGCGACGTCGATGCCCGAGTCCCGGTGGAAGTAGAGCGCCTGCCAGGAGTCGGGCTCGAAGGACGCCGCCGCGGCGCCGGTGTGCACCACGGCCCCCTGGCTGAGGGAGTGGGCGGCCCAGCTCCAGTCCACGTGCCCGTTCTGGAGCCCGTCGTCGTAGATCACCAGGTCCGCGCCAGAGAGCTTCGCGGACACCGCGAGGAGAGCCAATGCGAGGACGGCGGGACGTAGGTTCATGTGCAGTCACTCTGGACCGGGCTCCCCGGCGAAATCAATCGGCCCGAGGTCGAGCCGGAGTCGAGCCAGATCCTCGACCCAGGTCGAGTTTCGGCTGCGGTCGATGGTCCGTAGGCGGGCGTCGCTCCGTACACTTTCCCGCCGTGATCCATTCCGTGAAGAGGCGGGGGACGCTCCTCGCGCTCCTCTACGCCTTCATCGCCGTGGGCCTCCCCGTGCTGCACCTCGCGCGGCACAAGGACGATCACGTGCACGAGGGCGCGGGGCTGAGGCGCCTCGTCGCGGCGGGAGAGGTCACGCCTCACGTCCACGCCGACGGCAGCACACACTCGACCGCCTCTCGTCTCGCTCTCTCGGCAGCCCTCGAGGTCCTCGTTCCGTCACGGGCGCCGCATGCGCACGGCGACGGCGGCGCCGCTCACTTCGCCGAGGCCCTCGGCGACGGCTCGAACCCCGGCCTTCCACTTTTCGGGCGGCACGCATCCGTCACCCGTTTCGCGTTCCTCGAGGACGCAGGCTCAGGTCTCTCCCCGTCCCGCGGACCACCCTCGGACCGCGGTCCTCCGGCGCGCTCTTTCGAGACGGCTCCCCACACCGTCCTCTGAGCGTGCCGTCGCGGCGCGCTCGATTCGAAAGAAAGGCGCACCGTGCTCATCGATGGAAAGCCAGCCCTCCTCGGGCTGATCCTCTGCGTTGCCCTCCAGGCGAGGGCTTCTCAAACCTCCCTTTCTGGCCATGTCGTGGACGACGGCGGCCGCGGCCTGCCTGGCGTCTCCGTCGAGGCCCGCAGCGGAGCCCGGAGCGATCGCACGACGACCGGCCCGGACGGCACGTTCCGGCTCGCGGGTCTCGCGTCCGGGACCTACCAGGTCACGTTCCGCCTGCCCAACTTCGCGTCCTCGGTTCGCCGCGCCATCGTGGTGGAGCAGGGCAGGGGCGTCACGCTCGAGCAGACGCTGCGCCTCGCCGCGAACGCCGACGTCGTCGTGACGGGCCGCCGCACGTTCACGAACCTCGCCGATATCACCGACTCCGCCGATCTCGTCGGCGTGGCCGACTCGGCCACCGAAGGCGTCGTCACGCCCCGGCAGCTCGAGGAGCGGCCCATCCTCCGCACGGGCGAGCTCCTCGAGACCGTGCCGGGCCTCGCCACGAGCCAACACTCGGGCGAGGGCAAGGCCAACCAGTATTACCTCCGCGGCTTCAACCTCGACCACGGCACCGACCTCGCCACGTTCGTCGCGGGCATCCCGGTGAACATGCCCACGCACGGGCACGGCCAGGGCTATTCCGATATCGCGTTCCTGATTCCGGAGCTCGTCTCGGGCATCCAGTACCGCAAGGGCCCGTACTTCGCCGAGGAGGGCAACTTCTCGGCGGCGGGGGCGGTGCACGTGAACCTCGCGAACGTCCTCGAGCAGGGCGTCGCGCGCCTCGAGGCCGGCGGCAACGGCTTCCGGCGCGGGGTGTTCGCCGTCTCGCCGAAGGCTTTCGGCGGCACGCTCCTCCTCGCGGGTGAGGGGTTCCACAACGACGGCCCCTGGGAGCGGAAGGACGACTATCGGCGCTTCAACGGGCTCGCGCGCTTCTCGAAGGAGTCCGGGGCCTCGGCGTTCTCGTTCACGCTCCAGGGCTACGACGGCCGCTGGAACGCCACCGACCAGGTCCCGGGGCGGGCGATCGAATCGGGCCTCATCGGCCGGTTCGGTACGCTCGACGGCTCGAACGGCGGAACGTCGAGCCGGTACTCGGCCTCGTTCGACTGGCAGCGGAGCGGCGATTCCACGCTCACCCGCGTCTCGGCCTACGGGCTCTCCTACGACCTGAATCTCTTCTCGAACTTCACGTATTTCCTGGACGATCCCGTGAACGGCGATCAGTTCGAGCAGGAAGACAAGCGCGTCGTCACGGGAGTCAAGGCGTCGCATCGCATGCTCTTCGAGGTCTTCGGGAAGCCCTTCGATCTCACGCTCGGCCTCGACACGCGGAACGACAACATCGCCGCGGTGGGGCTCTACCGCACGAGACAGCGCGAGCGCCTCGAGACCGTGCGCGCCGATCGCGTCGTGCAGACCTCGGGCGCCCTCTACGCTCAGGGCGCGGTCGCGCTGACCGACAAGCTGCGGGCGACGTTGGGCTTTCGCGCCGACGCCTTCCGCTTCCGGGTGACGAGCCTTTCCAACGCCGCCAACTCGGGCAGGGACACGGACGCCCTGGTGAGCCCGAAGGCCGGCCTCGTGCTCGGGCCCTTCGCGAAAACGGAGATCTACCTGAACGGCGGGTACGGCTACCACTCGAACGATGCTCGCGGAACCACGATCACCGTGGACCCCACGTCGGGCGAGCCGGTCTCCCGCGTCGACCCTCTCGTGAGGGCACGGGGCGCCGAGCTGGGCGTGCGCACCACGGCGATTCCCGGTGTCCAGATCACGGCAGCGCTGTGGGGGCTCTCGCTCGACTCCGAGCTCCTCTTCGTGGGCGACGCGGGGACCACCGAAGCCAGCCGGCCCAGCCGGCGGCAGGGCGTGGAGATCGCGACGTACTGGGCGCCCGTCCGGGGCCTCACGCTGGACGCCGACCTCGCCTTCTCGGGGGCCCGGTTCACCGACGACGACCCGGCGGGAGACCGCATTCCCGGCGCGGTCGAGCGGGTGATCTCCGCGGGCGCGACGTACGACGACCCGAGCGGCCTCTTCGGCGGGCTGCGCGTCCGGCACATCGGCCCGCGGGCGCTCGTCCAGGGCGAACCGGTTCGGACCCGGTCATCCCCGGTTTCCAACGTCCAGGCCCGCCCCCCGGTCTCGCTGCCCGAGCCGAGGTTCTGCAGCGCCTGGAAGCCGACGTAGGACACGAG
>CAZXSG010000360.1:0-1904 GCA_964643185.1 uncultured Holophagales bacterium | reverse complement strand
GCCCGCGGGCGCTCGTCGAGGACCACTCGGTGCGGACCCGGTCATCCACGGTTCCCAACGTCCAGGCCGGCACCACGTTCCTGGGCCGTTTCCGCCTCGCGCTGGAGCTTCTGAACGCGCTGAACGAACGCTCGAGCGACATCGACTATCTCTATGTCTCCCGCCTTCCCGGCGAGCCGGAGGAAGGTGTCGAGGACGTCCACACGCACCCCTTCGAGACGCGCTCCGTGCGGGCGAGTCTCTCCGTGAAGTTCTGAAGGGATACTCCGCGGCATGGAACCCACCGAGCGATTCAGCGGCAAGGTCGACGCGTACGAGAAGCACCGCCCGGGCTACCCGCCCGGGCTCTACGCCACGCTGCGCGGCGGGGGCCTGCGGCCCGAGCACGTCGTCGCCGATATCGGCTCGGGGACCGGAATCTCGTCCAAGGTGTTCCTGAACAAAGGTCACGAGGTGTGGGCTGTCGAGCCCAACGCCGCGATGCGGGCCGCGGCCGAACGAACCCTCGGCGGGAACCCGGAGTTCCATTCCGTGGACGGCAAGGCCGAAGCGACGGGCCTCGCGGACGCGTCCGTCGACTGGGTCGTGGCGGGCCAGGCCTTCCACTGGTTCGACCTCGGCCCCACCCGCCGCGAGGTGGAGCGCATCCTCCGGCCCGGCGGCGTCGTCGCCGTGTTCTGGAACGTGCGCACGACGTCTACGGCGTTCCTGGCGGGCTACGAGGCCCTTCTCCTCGAGTACCAGACGGACTACTCCTCGATCCGGCACGAGAACGCCGAGGAGCGCGTCGCTGGTTTCCTGGGTGTTCCGGGCCTCGCGTGGAACATCCTTCCGTGGGAGCGGAGGCTTCCGCTCGAGGGGCTCCGCGGCCTGCTCGCGTCTGTCTCTTATGTGGTTCCACCCGAAGATCCGCGGCACGAGGTCATGCTGCGCGACCTCGATGCGCTCTTCGCCGAGCACCAGGTCGATGGCTCGGTGACGATCCACTACGAGACCCGCTTGGCGTTTTCTCCTCTCCTCTAACTTGCGCCCTGACGCGTAGGGCGAATGGACAGGCCGGGGGATCGCCTGTATGGTCTTTCGTGGCTGGGGAGCCGGGCAGGCCCGTCCCCGGAACCCGGGAACCGCTGGAACCCATTCAGGAGCCCCTTGCGGGCGGACCGAAGGGGCAAAGCCAGTCGCGCAGGGCGCGAGGCCGCGGAATCCGGAAACGACGCCCATCTGGAGAAATATGAACTCTGAACCATTGGATCCGGGCACGGCCACACCCGGCCGTGCCGCCCCGTCCCCGTCGACGCCTCTCTTCGTGAAGGCCTGGCTGGCCTCTTTCCTCGCGCTCGCCATCCCGGTCGACAGCAACCGTTAGTCCCGCGCGGGAGCCGAGTCCCTCGCGCCCCTTCCGCCGACCGAGGACGCATCCCCCACCTTCACCACCCTCAAGGCGGGATGGCCGGCGGCCTCCCCCGACCTCGCCAACGACGACGAGACCCGCGCCTGGGAGCTGGTCTTCAAGCACTGCGAGCGCTACGGCCTCGAGGAGAAGGCCCTTCCCCTGTTCGCCACCGTCTGGCACGAGCCCCGTTGCCCGCCGGGCGTGACGTCGCGCTGCGGCCGCTACTACGGCATGGCGCAATTCGTGAAGTCCACGTTCACGAAGAACGTCAAGAAGATGAAGTCGCTCGGACACATCGCGAACGACGCCGTCTACTCCCCGATGGATCCCGACCAGGCCGTCGAGGTCATGGCGTTCATGTGGAGCCAGGGGTACGAACGGCACTGGGGACCCTACGCCCGGCACGCAAAGCGCTGGGCCAAGGAAATGGCGGCCCGGCCTGTCGACGTCGCGGTCAATTGACTTTGAACCTGGGGGGGTCTCGGTCCCCCCAGGCCCCCCGGTTTTGATT
>CAZXSG010000359.1:0-5194 GCA_964643185.1 uncultured Holophagales bacterium | reverse complement strand
CCCCGGCGGGGCGTTCGCTGCTGTTGCCGTGGGCCTCTTTGACGGCTGGTCCTCGGCTGCCCTGCTCGAGACGCTCGAACGCGGTTTCGCATTCCGGTGTCTCGGGGAAGGTGTCGACGAGGTGCTCGTAGATGCGGTGCGCCACGTCGTGGGCTCCCAGTTCGTCGGCGAGAGAGGCGGCCTTCAGCTGCTTCTCGGGGGACTCGGGGCGGAGCGCCGCGAGGAACATCGCGGCGCGGTAGCAGCCCGGGCCATCCTCTTCCTGCTCGAAGCCCACGGCCAGATTCGAAAGCACGCGCTCGAAGATCTCGTCGGTGCGGCTCCGCCTCAGGAACTCGTCGCGCCACTCGAGCTTTCCGCCGGAGAGCTCGTGCACCTTCAACCGGCAATCCCGCTCGGTGAGGAGCCGTCCTCCCGCGAACGGATCCACGAGCTGGCCCAGCGGCGGCGGGCCGACGCGCGCGATGAAATGCCCGGGCATCCCGATGCCCTGCACGAACAGACCCGCTTCGCGGCCAGCTTCCATCCAGACGCATGAAAGCAGGATCGGCATCCCACGCCTCCGCGTGAGCACCTCGCGAAGGAGCGAGTTCTTGGGATGGTGGTAACCGTCGGCATCGCCGCGAAAACCCAGCTCGCCTCCGAGGACGCCCTGCAGAGCCCGCGCCTGGAGCAGCGGCGGCTGCGTGAGCGACGTCGTGGCGCGCACCCGGGAGCCCCATTCGCGGAGGAGCTCGCGGCCGCGCGCCGCGGACTGCGGCGTCACCCCTTCGATCGCGAAGAGGCCGCCCACGAGGTCGTCCTCCTCGATCGCCTTTCGAAAGCGCTCGAGGCTGTCCTCGTCCCGCCGGCTCCAGAGCTCACGCATTCCGCGAAGTTTAGTACCGGCCCTCGCTTCCGGAGCGATTCGTGCGCAGCCTCACGTTCCCCTGGGCCGCTTTGCTGATCAAAGCACTTGAGGCATGATTCGGCACTCGATGGCTGCCTCGCCGCTGCGCGCCGTTCCCCAACCTCCCGAAGCGCTCGGCGACCATGCGCTCCGGAACCTCGCGTTCATCCGGAAGACCATGGAGAGCGCGTCGGCCTTCACGGCCGTACCGGGACGAGGCGGTGTGGCCATCGGTGTGACGGCGCTCGTCGCGGCGGGCTGGGCCGCCGCACAGAGGTCCGGACCCGCGGAAGACGCCTCGAGCCGTTGGCTTCTCGTGTGGTGCACCGAGGCGGTGATCGCGATTCTGATCGGCGCCGTCGCGCTCTGGCGCAAAGCGCTCGCGAGCGGGCTTTCGCCGCTCGCGGGAGCGGGCCGCAAGTTCGCGTTGGGACTCCTCCCGGCGCTCCTCGCGGGCGCGGCGCTCACCGTTCGCGAGGTTCTCGAAGGCGGACACTTTCTCGCGCTCCTCCCGGCTGTCTGGCTTCTCTGCTACGGCGTCGCCGTCATGAGCGCCGGGACGTTCAGCGTTCCCGCGATTCCCGTGATGGGCATGGGCTTCTTTGGCCTCGGGCTGGCCGGACTCGTGCTGCCTGCGGAGTTCGGAGACCTGCTCCTCGCCGTCGGATTCGGCGGGCTCCACATCGGTTTCAGGCTTTTCATCGCGAGGCGATATGGCGGGGAGCGCTCTGAGGAGAACCCCCCCTTCCCGATCGAGCAAGCCGCGCCCGCTCCAGCCACGCCTTCCTCCGGCAAAGCTGGGCAGGCCCCGCCACGAGCAGATCCGCCTCGGAATCGTGAGCGCCCTCGCCACGCAGCCGACCCTGACGTTCGGGGAGCTCAAGCGGATTCTCTCGACGACGGACGGCAACCTGTCGGTCCATGCGCGGAAGCTCGAGGAGGCGCAGTACATCGCTTGCGAGAAGGTGTTCGACGGCAAGCTCCCCAAGACGGAGTTTCGCCTCACGAACGAAGGGCGCAAGGCGCTTTCCCGCTACCTGGACCACATGGAAGCGCTCATCCGGACCGCCCGGGGCGCGGGGCGAGCTGCGGGGACCGATCCGGCCACGGGCTCCTCGGGGGTGTGACCGAGAGACCTGAGGCCGCGCTCACGGCCGGCGCGGCGTTCGAGCGGAAACGGGAGGCGGGCCGGTTCCTTCTCGTCGCGCTGCTCTTTCACCTCGCGATCTACCTGCCCTCGTTGCCGAATCAGCTCGTCTATGACGATACCTACTTCGTCACACGCCATCCGGTGGTGACGGGAGCCGCGCCGCTCCTCTCGGCCTTCGCGCGACCCTATTTCGACGGCGAGAAGCGAAATACGCTGAGCTACCGCCCCCTGGCGCCCATGTCGATGGGGCTCTCCGTGAGGCTCTACGGACCGTCGCCTGCTCTGCTGCGGCTCGAGAACATCGTGTGGGCGGCTCTGGGAGCCGCGCTCTTCGCAAGTCTTCTTTTCGGGTTGTCGGGGAAGCGAGACGTCGCCTGGATCGGTCTGGCCCTGCTGACGTGCCACCCGATCCGATCGGAGGCGGTGATCACCATCGTGGGGCGTGCCGAGCTCGTGGGCTTCTGCCTGTCCGCAACCGCGATCCTGTTCGCGATCGGCGCCCTCGAGCGCGCCTCGAATTTCTGGGCTGCCGCCTCTGCGATCGCGTTTCTCGCGGCGATCCTCGTGAAGGAAAACGGCGTGGTCACGCCGGCCCTCCTGCTCGTCTCCGTTCTCTTCGCCCCGGCGCTCGCGAAGCTCCGGACGCGGCTCAGGGACCGGCCGGGGCCCATGCTGCCCCTGGCCGCGCTCTGGGGGCTTGCGCTCGTCCTGGCTCTTTTTCCGCGGCGCTTCGTTCTCGGGGGCGTCCTGCGCGGCCCGGATGGGATCGTGGATCCCCTCTTCAACGCGCTCCTCGCCCTTCCGGAAGCGGCCCGTCCCGGGGCTGCGCTCGCGCTCCTCACTCCGTTCTTCGAGAGGCTCGCCTGGCCTTCGACCCTCTGTGGCGACTACGCGCTCTGGGCCTTTCCGAGACCCTGGCTCACGAGCGGGACCGCGGCGCTGACGGGGGCGCTCCTTCTCGCTCTGACCCTGGCCGCCGGGGCCCTCTCGATGAAGCGGCTGCCGCTGGTTTCACTCGGAGTCGCGTGGCTCCTCGCGGCGTATCTGCCGTTCGCCAACATTCTGTTCGTTCACGGGACGATATTCGCCGAGCGCCTGCTCACGGTCCCGGTCGCCGGATTCGTGGTCGCGGTCGCCGCCGTGGCCGGCACCGCCCGGGAAGGAGGCGGCTCGCGGCCGCGCCTCGTCGCGCTCGTGCTTGCGATCGCCTGTCTCCTCGGGATCGCCCGAACGTGGCGGAGGATCCCCGACCTGCGGAGCGATGAGACGTTCTATGCGGCCGTCGCGCGGGACTATCCGGGAAACGCGCGCGCCCACTGGGCTCTGGGAATGGCCGCGCTGTCTCGGCGGGATCGTGAAACCGCGCTTCCGGAGCTCTCTCGGGCCCTCGCGGGATACCCCGATTTCGATGGCCTCGCGCTGGACTCCGCGATCGCGGCGATGCGCCGTGGCGACCCCGAGACGAGCCTTACGGTCGTGCTCGCGAGCCGGCAGTCGGGCATTGCGCTCGACGGCCCGGCAGCGGCGGTGACGAACGCGCTCGAGAGGGACCTCGACCTCGCCGCTCAGCGCACTCAGAGCACTCAGCGCCCGTAGCGGGTTTCGCGGTCCAGGATCTGGAGGGTCTTCGAGTAGAGCTTCTCGACCTCGTCGGGACTGTTGCCGAAGGCCGTCATGCCGACCTTTCCGAACTCCGAGAGAGCGCCGATGAGGTGAAAGAGCACGCCCGACTCGGTATTGAAGCTGTAGTGAAGGCTGTTGATGGTGAGGATCTCGATGAGGTCCTCGGGCATGAGGCCGCGGTACGCCTCCGACTTCAGATTGTCGGTGGCGCGGTAGTACTTCGTGAGACCGCGGGGCGAGATGAAGAGACCCGTCGTGGGATCGAGCTGGCCGCCCGTGATGAACTGGAGCGCGAGGAACGGGTGGGTCGTCCCGCCCATCCGGAGGTTGATCTCGAGCGCCTGGATGTCGAACTCGCTCTGGCCTGCGTTCCTCACCGCGAGAAAGTCGATCGCGAAACGGCTGACGACCCCGTACGAGGCCAGCACCTTGCCGATCGACTTTCCGGCCTCCTGGATCTTCAGCCGGTACTCGTCCCGGGCGGGAAAGAAGCACCCCAGAAAGACCTGCCCGCTGGGCCCGCCGAGAATCTGGTCGTGAGTGGAGATGGGGATGACGTCACCGTGCGGGTCGCAACGCATCTGGATGGAGGGTGAGTGCTTCTCGTCCCCTTCCAGCCACTCCTCGACGATGCCGCCCATGCGCTCGTACTTGCGGAAATAGTCGTCGTAGGTCTCCGAGGACACCGAGAACTCGATCTGCGACAGCGCGGCCCGGAGGTCGCTCCGTTTCGTGGAGTCGGTGGGATAGCGGAACAGGGCGTTGCCCTCTCCCGAGAAGCTGTCGTTGAGCTTTACGACGGCCTTGCGGAGCCCGGGCTTCTTGTCCTTGAGATCGGCCAGCGCGGCGACGACGTCGTCTTCGGCCTTGAGGTCCTCGTGGCCGTCGGGGAGGGCCACCCCCGCCTCGCGGAAGACCTTTCGGCAGCCGGACTTGGTGCCGAGGTGGATGAGCGCCGGGTCGACGCCGTTCAGCGGGATCCCGAGGAGCACCGCGAGCTTTCGCTCGAGCGGCGTCGAGTTGAAGACCGTGAGATAGGAGCGGCCCCTCTCCGGGATGCCGGCCCGGATGCGCTCGATGAGGCGCGGCCGTTCGAGGATCTTCTCGGTGAGAGAGCGCGGCGAGGAGTCGTACGCGCACAGCATCGTGAGCCGCGCCCGCGCATGGCTCGCGGGGATTCCGACGAGGAGCTGGAAGTAGTACTCGAGAATCAACGGATGGACGGGCTGAGACGTCACGAAGACGACGCGCGCCCGGGGGTTTCGGAGGCGGATCAGGAGAAAGAGGAGCCGCTCTTCGTAAAAGGGGGCGCCCTCGAGCTTTCGGAGCTCGGACTGGTCGAGCGTGAGTGACGGAACGACCACCGAGGTGTGGGGCTCCTCGTCGCGCAGGGAGATCGCATCCCAAACCTCGAGGAGCTGCGGTTTGAGGCGCTCGAACTCCGAGAGCTCGCGCGCGAGGTCCAGGTCGGAGAGGAACGGCGGCTTCGGGATCACGCCGTTGGATTGTAGGGGAGAAGCGGACCGTGATGA
>CAZXSG010000358.1:0-5202 GCA_964643185.1 uncultured Holophagales bacterium | reverse complement strand
ACGAGGTTCACCGCGAGGTAGAGCAGCAGGAAGGGACGGGAGATGAAGTCCCAGCGGGCGGTGAAGACCACGAACGTGAGGAGCAGCGTGCCGAACGAGGCCGTGCGCAGAAGGAGCGCCGCCTCGTTGCGCAGGTTCGAGGTGCGGCGGCTCCGGTAGGCCCCCGCGCCGAAGAGGAGCAGCGAGAAGATCACGAGGATCGGCGCGGCCAGCGTGAGGTACTTGCCGAAGTCCACGAGCCCCGTGGGGAACATGCCGGGGAAGAGCCGCGCGAGCACGGTGTCGCGGAGGAAATAGGCGACGGGAAGCGCGAGGAGCGCCGCTGCGAGGTCTGCTGCGTACAGCAGGAACGCGACTGTCTTGGCCCTTTGCTTGAGCACGTTAGTTCCCGGAATCGTAACAGTGCAGGAGGGTCTCGTAGGCGTCGGTCACGTCGTCCCACAGGTAGTGACGCGAGACCGTGCGATCTCTCGCGGCCCGGCCGCGGCGCTCCCGCTCCGCGGGGTTCGCGAACAGCGTCTCCAGCGCGGCCGAGAGGGACGCGGGGCGCGCGGCGTCGAAATAGAGCGCCGTGTCGCCCGCGACCTCGCGGTTCTCGGGCGTGTCGTGAACGGCCAGCGGCCGGCCGAACCCCATGGCCTCGATGAGGGCCGGGTGCGTGCCGCCCACCTCGGTCGCGTGCACGTAGGCGGCCGCGTTCGCGAGGAGCTCGCGGTAGCCCTCGCCGTACACGGCCCCGGGCAGGAGCACGCGGGGGTCCTTCGCGGCCTGGGCGTGGAGCCGCGCGATGAGGCCCTCGGAGTAGGGAGCCGAGCCCACGAGCGCGAGCTTCAGGTTCCCGGAGAAGGCCGCGAAGCCCTGCACCACGGCCTCGGGGTTGTTCTCGGGCTCGAAGCGCGAGACGTAGAGAACGTAGCTTCCCGGGGTGAGGCCCAGACGGTCGAGTGTGGCGTGGCCCTCGGGGTGCGGGAGGTCCGAGCCGTAGGGCACGAACACCGACTCGCGGCCGTACTGGGTGAGGTAGTAGCTCTTGATCTCCTCGGCGTCGGTCACCACGGTGTCGGCGAGGACGCACGAGACCCGCTCCGAGAGCGCGTAGGCCAGCTTGCCGAGGCGGTTCCACTTGCGGCGGTTGCGCTCGAGGCCGTCGACGTTGATCGCGATGTGGGTGTCCGCCCCGAGGAGGCGCGGCAGCCGGCAGGTGAGCGCGTTGATGCCGTTGCACACGAGCACGGCGTCGTAGCGCTCGCTGGCCGCGTGGAGCCCCGAGAGGAGCGTGTGGACGACCGTGTCGAGGTACTTGTGCCGCACCGTGGGCACGTGCACCACGCGCACGCCGCGGTGCCGGGGCACCACGGCCCCCACACCGTGTGCCCGGGCGTAGACGGTGACGTCGTGGCCCCGTGCCGCAAGGCGCGCGGAGAGCTCCTCGGCGAGCGTCTCGAAGCCTCCGTACGCGGCCGGGACGCCGCGCGTCCCCAGGATCGCCAGGCGTTTCAATGCTCGTCCGGACGGCGGGCGTCCGCGAGGTCGTCGGTGAACCACGGCAGGAGCTCGGCGTCGGCCACCGTGCGGCGGGCCAGGATCTCCCGCCGCTTCTCGAGGAGCCGGTGCCGGTTCTGGCCCAGCCAGCGGAGCGCGGGGAGGGACGAGCGCTCCAGGGTGAGGCAGCTCCCCACCACGAGCGTGTCGCGTACGAACGTCGACAGGAACGTGGCGCGAACGTGCGCGGCGCCGGCGTTGTTGAGGCGCAGGAGGAAGCGGTTCTTCACGGAGTGGAGGTTCACGAGCGGGGGCATGGCGTCGCGCCGGTCGGGCAGGTTCCGGCGGCGGTGCCAGGCCACGGCCGACGGCACGCACAGGGCCGTGTGCCCGCGGCCGCGGAGGCGCCACGCGAGGTCCACGTCTTCCCGGTAGACGAAGAAGTCGTCGTCGAAATAGCCGGTCGAGATGCGCACATCCTCGAGGGCTGAGGTGCGGTACAGCGCGGCGCAGCCCGAGACGCCGAAGACCTCGGCCGGCGCGTCGTACTGGCCGGTGTCCTTCTCGCCCGCGCCGAGGTCGAAGTGGCGTCCGTTGCGGGTCATGTGGAGGCCCACGGAGTCCACGACGTTCGTGGGCGTGAGGCTCTCGCCCTCGGCGCGCAGGATCTTCCCCGCGAGAGAGCCCACGTGTTCGTGCCCCGGGGCCTCGGCGGCCGCGAGGAGCCTCTCCACGAAATCGGCCGCGAGGAGCACGTCGGAGTTGAGGACGAGGACCCAGGGAATGCCCTGTTTCACGGCCTCGGCGATCGCCTGGTTGTGGCCGCCCGCGTAGCCGAGATTCACGCGCGAGGCCACGAGCGTGAACGGGAACGGGTAGACCCGCTGCGCGGCCGCCAGCGCGGCGCTGCTGCCGTCCTCCGAGGCGTTGTCGAGCGCGTGGATGGCGAGCGCGCGCTCCGTTTGCGCGACGAGCGTGGGCAGGAGGCGCTCCACGTCGCTCGAGTCGTCATGCGTGACCAGGGAGACGAGGACCTTCGCCGCGGTCACGGGGTTCTCTCCGTGGGGGGCCTGGGGGGATCGAGAAACCCCCAGGAACAAATCAGTTCGCTCCGGAAGCCGAGGCCGAGCGTGCCGCGGACGACGCGGAGATACGCCACGGCGGCGTCGCCGCGCTCGTGGTCGCCCTTCGTCACCGAGAGGAGGACGAGGCGGAGGAGCGCGCCCAGCGCGAGCACGAGACGCACCACCAGCGTGCGCAGCGGGGAGCCGTGCGCCGAAACGTAGAGAAGCAGGTTCCGCGTGTAGAGCGGCAGGTAGTCGCGGTAGGGCAGAGCGCGCATGGTGACACCGCCGACGTGCGTCGCGCGAGCCTCGGGAACGTAACGGATGCGCCGCCCGGATTGCAAAAGGCGCGCGCAGAGGTCCACGTCCTCGAACCAGGCCGGCACGAAGCGCTCGTCGAAGCCGCCGACGGCCTCGAACGCGCTGCGGCGCACGAGGAGCGCGGCGGCGGCGGGCTGCTCCACGTCGAACGGCTGGTCGCGGGGCCGGTCCCGGTAGCGCTCACGGGCCAGCCACGGGTTCTTCGAAAAGAGCCGGTTGACGAGGAAGGCCTCCCGAAAGAGCGATCCGAACGTGGGCAGCGTGCGGAGCTGGAAGGCTTCCTGCCCCTCGCCGAGGAGCCGGGGCGCGACGGCGGCGAGGCCCGCGTCCGCGTCGAGGGCGGCGAGGAGCGCGTCGAGAGAGGCCCGTCCGTCGACGAGCGCGGCGTCGGGGTTGAGGAACAGGATCGTTTCGCTGTCGACGGACCGCGCTCCGAGGTTGCAGGCCGGTCCGAAGCCCAGATTCCGCTCGCTCGCGACGACGATCGCTGTCGGCCGGGCGCGTCGCGCGACCTCGGCCGAGCCGTCGGTCGACGCGTTATCGACCACGACGACGGGAACCTCCCCGGGCACCGAAGCCACGGCGTCTCCCAGGTGGCGGGCGGAGTTCCACGCCACGAAAACGGCCGCGACCCTCATCGGGGGAGCTGTGCGAGCGGGGGATGGGCCGCGAGCACGGCCCGGTCCCGCTCGGCCGAGGCCAGGTTCTCGGAAAGCGCGCGAGCGAGGGCCAGGGCCGCGGCGAGAGGGCCGATCTCGCGGGCGGCGCTCCGGAACGAGGCGATGGCCGAGGCCTCGCCGCGGGCCGCGGAGACGAGATTCCGCCGCAGCGTACGGGCCCGGTTGCCCAGGAGCCGCTGCCAGCGCGCCTCGGGCCGGCGGCGCCCCGTGGCCGAGCCCTTGTGGAGCGCGCGGGCCGCGGGGACGCAGGCGAAGCGGTGACCGGCCCGCAGGAGGCGCAGCGAGAGGTCGACGTCTTCGTAATACGCGAAGAAGCTCTCCTCGAAGCCCCCGGCCTCGCGGAACACCGGGCGACGGAAGACGGGCGCGGTGCCCGAGACCCCGGCCACGCCGAACGGCGCGTCGAACTCGGACGGGGGCAGCTGGCCGTGCCGCACGGGCACGGCCTCGCCGCGGGCGTTCCAGGTGATGCCGCAGCCGTCCACGCGCGCGCCGTCCTCGGTGAGGACGACGCCCTGCACGGCCGCGAGGCCGGGGTCCGCCTCCAGGGCCGCCGCGCAGGCCGCGAGATAGCCGGGCGCGAGCACGCAGTCGTTGTTCACGAAGGCCACGTAGGGGATGCCGTCGGCCAGCGCGGCCTCGCCCCGGTTCGAGGGTCCGGCGAAGCCCGCGTTCGCGCCGAGGGCCACGAGCACGATGCCGCTCCGTGCCCGGAGGTGCGCGACCTCGGCCGCCGAGGAGCCGTTGTCCACCACGATGAGCGAGGCCGGAGCCTCGAGCGCGAGCGCGTCGAGGCAGGCGTCCAGCATCTCCCCGCCGTCGAGGTTCACGACGACGGCCCCCGTCCTGCCCGCGTTCACGGCCGGGATTATCGGCCTAGAATCCGCCCCCCATGCTCGCCCGAGACTTCCTCCGCAAGAACTTCGATGCCCTGCCCCACCTCCTCCGCAACCGCGCGTTCGATTCCTCGGCCCTTTCCCGCTGGGGCGAGCTGGACGCCGAGCGCCGCAGCCTCCTCACGGCCGTGGAGAACCTGAAGGCCGAGCGGAACCGGGTTTCGCAGGAGGTCGGGCGCAAGAAGAAGGCCGGCGGGGACGCGGCCGTCGAACAGGAGCGCGGGCGCGTGCTGGGCGAGGAGATCGCGTCCATCGAGGCGCGGCTCACGCTCCTCGAGGACGAGTTCACACCGCTCGAGGTGCGCCTCCCCAACACCCCGCAGGCCAGCGTGCCCGAGGGGGCCGACGAGACCGCCAACGTGGTCGCGAAAACCTGGGGCGAGCCCACGAAGCTGGACTTCGAGCCGAAGAACCACTGGGAGATCGGCACCGCGCTCGGCATCCTGGACTTCGAGCGCGCCGGGAAGATCACGGGCTCGCGCTTCACGGTGCTGCTCCGCGAGGCCTCGCTCCTCAACCGCGCGCTCATCCAGCTCATGCTCGACGTCCACACGCGCGAGCACGGCTACACCGAGGTGCTGCCGCCGTTCATCGTGAACGCGGCGTCGCTCTTCGGCACGGGCCAGCTCCCGAAGTTCGAGGAGGACCTCTTCCGCCTCCAGGGGAGCGACTGGTTCCTCGCGCCGACGGCCGAGGTCCCGGTGACGAACCTCCACCGCGACGAGATTTTGAAGGCCTCCGATCTGCCGATTTCCTACT
>CAZXSG010000357.1:0-5223 GCA_964643185.1 uncultured Holophagales bacterium | reverse complement strand
AGAATCCGCGTGTCCGCGGGAGGGGTCCGCCTCGAGACGGCGCTGAAGCCGCTCCTTTGGGACTACGACGCCAGCGGCGACCACACGAGCCTTCGCGCGGTGCTCGTGCAAGTCCCGGTGCGGCTTGCCGTGGGCGAGCGGACGAACGTGGTCGTGAGCCTGAACGAGGAGGCTTCCACGCCGTCGACGGCGACGAGGCCGTTCGCCGAGCTGAGCTTCGAATCGCCCGAGACGGCCCGCGTCACCGACCGCACGATCGTGAGCGACGCCGGCACGTACCGCCTGCAGGAGAGCAACACCCGCGACCTCACGCTCTTTCGCGCGCGCGAGCCGCTCGTCCTCGCGCACTTCCCGCCGGGCACCGTCGCCGCGTCGGGCCTCCTCGGGGCCCAGATGTCCCAGGGCGACGTCGCGAGCGACGCGGACCGCGCGGGCCTCGCGTATCTCTCGGACGTGTTCGGGCCGTTCGTGCGCTCGGCGCTCTACAAGGAAACGTACGCGCTGAACCCGGACCCGGCGTCCGTCGTCGATCCGGTGGTGAACTTCGAGGGCTGGCTCTACGACCGCTGCGCCACGCTGCTCACGGCGGCCGCCCACCTCGCGGACCCCGAGCTGCCGCGCCACGCGTTTCGGGCCTGTCAGTCCTACGGCTCGCGCATCACGCTCGACGGGCCGAACCGGGGAATCTTCACGGGGAAGCCCGATCCGGACACGAAGTACTCGCATCTCCGGGGGCTCTTCGCCTACTACGCGCTCACCGGCGACGAGGGCGCCCTGGCGGCGGGACGCGCCATCGCCGATCTCTGGAACACCGACCCGCAGGCGATCGGCCCGTATCGCCAGGGGCACCTTCGCGGAGCGGATCGTCTGTGGACCGAGCGCCTCCTCGGCACGGGGATGGAAGGCCTCTTCTACGGCTTCCGATTGACCGGCGACAAGAAGTACCTCACCGCGTTCCGGGAGGTGCTCGACACCGCGTACCGCCACATCACCACGTCCAGCCAGGCCGAGCTCGTGGCGATCAACCTGGATCCCAACACGCCGCCGTTCCCGCCGCAGAACTGCTTCATCCACACGGCCCTCCAGCACGACGAGGGCAACGCGAACGAACCCTGGTGCTCGGCCTGGATGAGCGAGCTCCTCATCGACAGCCTGCTCGGCTATCAGGCGCAGACGGGCGACGCGCGCGTGGACGAGATCTTCGTGCGGCTCGCGCGCTTCCTGAGAGACGTGGGCTCGAGCTACTTCCAGGGGGATCCGCTGCCCGACACGTTCCTCCGGCCCTCGGTCTGCTACGACCCGACCCGCGGCGTCGACACGCGCATGCTCATCCCACTGTACGGCGCGGGCCTTTTCCCGAACGGCAGCCGGGGAAACTACGGACAGTACGAGGACACCGAGCACTGTGCCGACGCCACGGCCCTCACCGCGGCGGCCCTGAGGGCCCTGGTGCGCCAGGGGAAGTTCGACGCCGGCGGCCCGATCGGACCGTTCGCGAGCGAGGGGGCGTCGTTCCTGCAGCTCCACCACGAGTTTTCGTTCTGTGCCACGAACACGTTCGCCAACTGGACGCGCCTGCGCCGCGATCCCGCGGCGTGGACGAGCTCGGCGCTCGCGGCCGGGGCGGCCAACCCGGCGGCGTTCATCACGGCGAACCGCATCGGCTTTCCGACCCGGCCGTCGACGCCTCAGAGGAAGCTGAGCTGGTGGTTCAACACGTCGATGCTCCAGTTCGGGCTCCTCCGGGACGCGGGCCTCGCGGTTCCCGAGCTGCGTCCCGGAGCCGTTCAGCCCGCCGGCGTGACCTGTCCCGTGCCTTGAGCTCAGGCGCTGGTGGCGATCGACTCCACGAGCCGGAGGTCGGCTTCCGGGAGGTCGAACCCCGCCGAGTCGAGGTCCTCGCGCATGTGAGAGGGGTCCGTCGTGCCGGTGAGGGGCAGCATGCCCACCTGCTGCGCGAACCGGAAGACGAGCTGAGCCGGCGTTCGGCCGGTGCGCCGGGCCAGATCGTGGAACCTGGGATGCGTCAGCTCCTGCGCGTTCGCGGTGAGGAGCGAGAAGCCCTGGTACACGATGTCGTGACTCCGGCAGAACGCGCGCACCGCGTGATCCCACTCCGAACGGGCGAAGCAGCGGTTCTGTACGAACGCCGGACGTACGGTCGCCCGCGCGCACAGCTCCTCGAGCTGGGGGAGGGAGACGTTGCTCACGCCGAGGAGACGCGCCTTGCCCGAGGCGTGGAGCTCCTCCATCGTGCGCCACACCACGTGGTCGGCAGGAGACAGCCCGCGCAGGGTCGAAGGGCCGTGGAGCACGTACGAGTCGATGACCTCGACACCGAGGTGGTCGAGGGAGCTCGCGAAGGACTGGCGCACCTGGCTGGCGGGATCGGCGTCGGCGTCGTAGGGGAGCCGGTGGTCCTGGCCGTGGGCGTACGTGAACTTCGTCTGGAGGAAGAGCTCGCTCCGCGTCACGAGCCCTTCGTCGAGGGCCTTCTTCACGGCTGCCCCGACCCCGCCCTCGAAGTAGTGGCGGCGCTGGTTCGCGGTGTCGATGCCCCGGAACCCCGCGTCGAGCGCGAGCCGCGTGAGCCGCTCGGTCTCCTCTTCTTTCCAGGCGGTTCCGTAGAGAAAGGCGGGAACAGCCACGCCGCGGACGGTGATTCGAGGTGTCGTGCTCACGCCGCCATTATGGCGAGGGCGGCGGTCGTCTTACCTGCTCACGCTCCCATGCCGTCCGGTGAGCGTTCATTTCCTCGATCGAACGGAACTTCCTCACACCGGGCGGAAAGTGCCAGGGGTGAAGCGCGTAGGCGAGCTCCGAAAGGTCGCAAGCGATACGAAGGTTCTCGGGGTCGAGCGGAGTGAGCGGCCGGGACCCCTTCATCTCTTCCACACTCCGGAACTTGCGAATCGGCATCATTTCTCCTCGAGGCCGAAGGCCTCGCGGATACGCGCAGCGTCGGCGCGATCCTGCGGTCGGATCGTGTCCCGTTTCATGAGGTAGAGCATTCGTGGCGTGGCGACCCGCACGGGGACGTTCCCGAAGACCACGACCTCCGAGTGCTCCGCAAGATCCTCGTACCGATACGCCTCCCCGAGACGCGTGAGGATGTCCATCGAGTACCGGCCGTGGGGCGGCGTGTACTCGAGAGCCGGGTAGTCCCCGGTCAGCTCGGCGGGGTCGATCTCGTCGATGCCGGGGTCGTCGAACATCGAGGCAAGCGCGCGCGTGTGCCTCTCGATGTTCTCTCTCTCCGGTGCCACGAAGAAGTCCATGTCGTGCGTGGCTCGGGGCAGCCCCTGCGCCGCCATGGCCATCGAGCCGATCAGAACGAAGTCCACGCGCTCCTTGACGAGCGCCGCAAGAACCTCCTTCGCATCGTCGATCGTCACCGGCTTCTCCCGTCGCTACGCGCGGCCGGCGAACTCCAGGGTTTCCGTGTGGACGCGGACCTTCTCGCCCTCTTTGATGAAGAGCGGCACGCGGATCTCGAGACCCGTCTCGAGCGTCGCGGGCTTCGTGACGCCGCCGCTCGACGTGTCGCCGCGGTTGCCGGGCTCCGTGTACGTGACGGCCAGCTCCACGTGCGCCGGGAACTGGATGTCGATGGGGCTGCCGTTGTACTTGTGAATCTGGACCACCGTGTTCTCGACGAGGAGCTGGCGGCTCTCGCCGACGGCCTCGGGGGTCAGCGTGTGCGTCTCGTAGGTCTCCTGGTCGAGGAAGTGGTAGCCGTCGCGGTCGGAGTACAGGAAGGCCGCCTCCGAAAGCACGAGGTCGGGCTCCTTGAACTTCTCGCCGGCTTTGAACGTCTTGTCGAACACGGCGCGCGTCAGGAGGTTCCTCATTTTGATACGAACGAGGGTCTGGCCGCCGCGGGCCGTGGGCGTCGAGATGGTGACGTCGAGGCAGGAGTACGGAACGTCGTCCAGCTCGAAGAAACCCTTCCGCTTGATGGAGATTGCGTCGATCAGGGCTGCCATGAATTCCTCTTCGTGGTGGCGATGTCGTGCATCGCAAGCCAGGGGGCGGGATTCTAGCTCCCGCCCGTGCGGCGCTTGACCTCGGCCACCATGCCCCGCACGAACGAGACGAGCGGGTCGCCGCTCGTCTCGAAGCTTTCCTTGTAGCTCCCGGCCGTCTTCTTCACCTCGTCGACGAAGGAGGGCTCGGCCTTGTCGTCGCCGCGGCGCGGGTAGTCGCCCCCGACGATCGCGTCGTACGCTCCGCTTTCGGCCCACTTCCTGAGCTCGGCGAGCCGCACCACGGGGAAGGGGTGGGTCGTGCCCGAGAGCTGGATGAGCTTCCACACCGAATCCAGCACCGAGCCGCCCGCCTCGTACTCGCGGGCCTGCTCGGCGAACGCCGCGAGGCTCATCTCGTTCGTGCGGCCGCCGCCGGCCATCTTCATCTGAGCGCGATACGCGACGTCCACGTCCTGCACCGCGAGGAGCCCGGCGCGGTCGGCCGAGAGCTCGCTCTTGCGGTCCCATTCCAGGAGCGCGGCCGAGATCGCGAAGAGCGCCGCGCCGCCGAGCGGCACCGAGAACGCCGCCTGGGAGATGCGCAGGATCACCCGAAGCATCGTCTTGTAGAGCACGCGCTGGCCGAGCACGTGTCCCAGCTCGTGGCCGAGGATGTAGCGCAGCTCGTCGCCGTCGAAGAGATCGAGGGAGCCCGAGTTGAGGACGATGAGCGGTTTCGCGAGGCCCACCGCGCCCGCGTTCACGAACGGCGTCTGGGCCACGAAAAGCTCGGGGAGCGGAGACATGTCCAGGATCTGCGCGGCCTTGACGTACTCGGCCCACACCTCGGGGAACTGGTGGGGCGAGACGCGGACGGCCGAGCCCAGGAACGCCACGCGGAGCGCGCGGTCGCCCACGAGCGCGAAGAGCCGCTTGAGCACGAAGTCGAACCCGGGCACGCGGCGCAGGGCCGCCAGGGCCGCGGCCTCGGCCGGGTGCTCGAACGCCCGCGCCGAGATCTCGTGCAGCACGACGGGACGCTTCTTCGGCGGCGGCTCGGGCCGGCGCGAGCGCGGCGAGCGGGAGGGAATTTTGCGGGCCGGGGGCTTGATCACGGATTTCCGGGTCGTTGCCATGCGGACGATTCTAGGGGCGGCCCTTGGTTCAGAGCGTTCGCGGTACCCTTTCCCGAAATGCAGTCGCCCCTGGCCGAGGTCTCGGGCGAGGGCACGAAGGACTCCAGCGTGGTCAGCAT
>CAZXSG010000356.1:463-5224 GCA_964643185.1 uncultured Holophagales bacterium | reverse complement strand
CCCCTCGCGTGAACGTCGAGGGCGCCGTGGCCGCGGCCGTCGACTTCGGGCTCTCGACGCTTCTCGTGGGCAAGCGGCGTGAGCTCGAGAGCGAGCTCCACCGCACGGGCTACACCGGCGGCAAGATCGAGATCGTCGAGGCGGAAGAGGTCGTCCGCTTCGACGAGCCCGCCATCACCCCCATCCGCAAGAAGAAGCGCGCTTCCATCCGCATCGCCGCCGAGTGCGTTCGCGAGGGGCGCGCCGACGGCATGTTCACGGCCGGGCACACCGGCGCCGGCATGGTCGTCGCCAAGATGATCATGGGCGTGATCGAGGGGATCGAGCGGCCCGCTCTCTCCACGATCCTCCCGGGCCTCGGCCAGAAGCGGCTCCTCCTCGACGTGGGCGCCAACATCAGCTGCCGGCCCGAGCACTACCGCGAGTTCGCGCTCATGGGGCACTTCTATGCCGAAACGGTCATGGGTATCACCCGGCCGCGCATCGGGCTCATGTCCGTGGGCGAGGAAGAGGGCAAGGGAACCGACACGACCCGCGAGGTGTTCCAGATCCTGAAGGACTCCGGCCTCAACTTCATCGGCAACGTCGAGGGTCGGGACGTGTACGGTGGCGCCGTGGACGTGATCGTCACGGATGGCTTCACGGGCAACGTCATCCTGAAGGTCTCCGAGAGCCTCGCTCACCTCGTGGAGGAGGCCCTCAAGCAGGAGATCACCCGGAGCCTGCAGGCCTCGATGGGGTTTCTCCTCGCCAAGGACGCGTTTCGCGCGTTCAAGAGGCGGCTCGACTACAGCGAGTACGGCGGCGCGCCCCTCCTCGGTGTGCGCGGCGCCTGTCTCATCGGGCACGGCCGCTCCAACGCCAAGGCCGTGCGCAACGCCGTGAAGGCCGCTCACGAGTTCGCGAGCCACGGCATTCCCGAAAAGATCAGGGCCCGGGCGCTCCAGTTCGCGCCGGTGCCCCTGACCTCGCCCGCCGGGCCCCGCCCGGGAGGAGTCTGATGCTGCACGCCGTCATCTCCGGAACCGGCCGGTCCGTGCCGGAAGGCATTCTTTCGAACGAGGATCTGAGCAAGCTCGTCGAGACCTCCGACGAGTGGATCACGTCGCGCACGGGCATTCGTGAGCGCCGCAAGGCCAGGGACGGAGAGGTTCTCTCGGACTTCTGCGTCGCGGCGGGCCGCCAGGCCCTCGAGGCCGCGGGCCTCGGGGTCGAGGATCTCGACATGCTCATCGTCGCGACCTGCACGCCCGACCAGCCGATTCCCGCCGTCGCGTGCATCGTGCAGTCGAAGCTCGGCGCGAAGAAGGCCGCGGCCTGGGATCTCAACGCCGCGTGCTCGGGCTGGCTGTACGGCCTCCACATGGGCGATGCCCTCATCCAGTCGGGCAAGGCGAAGACCATCCTCCTCATCGGGGCCGAGCTCCTCACGCGCTACGTGAACTACACCGACCGCTCGACGTGCGTCCTCTTCGGCGACGGCGCTGCGGCAACGGGGCTCACAGCGACGCGATCGGACCACGGGGTCCTCTAGAACACGATCCACGGAGACGGCAACGGCGCGAACCTCATCGCAATGCCTGGCGGCGGCTCGAGCTTTCCGCCCAACCGGCCCGAGACCCTCGAGAAGGGTCTGCCGTTCATCCAGATGATGGGCGGCGAGACGTTCAAGGTCGCCGTGCGCTCGATGACCGAAGTCTGCAAGTTCGTGCTGAACGACAGCGGCTACTCGGCGGAGGACGTCGCCTGGGTGATTCCGCACCAGGCCAACGAGCGGATCATCACCGCCGTCGCCGACCGGCTCCAGATTCCGCCCGAGAGGTGTGTCGTCAACATCGGCCGCTACGGCAACACGAGCGCGGCCTCCATCCCCATCGCGCTCGACGAGACCGTTCGCGAAGGCAAGATCAAGCGCGGCGACCTCGTGCTCATCACGGCGTTCGGCGGCGGCCTCACCTGGGGCGCCGCGCTTGTAAGGTGGTAGTCAGGTGGTAGGGATGGGCATCGCGTTCCTGTTCCCCGGTCAGGGCTCGCAGTTCCCCGGCATGGGGAAAGACCTCGTCGAAGCGTTCCCCGAAGCGAAGGCCGTGTACACGCGGGCCGACGCGGCGCTCGCCCCGCACGGGCTCGTGATCTCCGAGGTGTCGTTCGAAGGCAGCGAGGACGACCTGAAGAAGACGGCCGTCACGCAGCCCGCGATCCTCGTGCACGCGATCGCCGTGTTCGAGATCCTGAAAGCCCGCGGGCTCACGCCGTCGATCGCCGCGGGCCACTCGCTGGGCGAGTACGCGGCGCTCGTCGCCGCGGGCGCGCTCACGCTGGAAGACGCCGTCGTGCTCGTGAGGCGCCGCGGGCTCTTCATGCAGGAGGCCGTTCCGCTGGGAGCCGGCGCGATGTCGGCCGTGATCGGCCTCGACGGCGCGTCCGTCGCCGTGTGCTGCGCCGAGGCCGCGGAGACGACGGGAGAGAGCGTCTCGGCCGCGAATTTCAACTCGCCCGAGCAAACGGTCATCGCCGGCACCGCGGCGGGCGTCGCGAAAGCGGCCGAGCTCCTCAAGGCCAGGGGCGCCAAGCGCGTTCTGCCGCTGCCGGTGAGCGCCCCGTTCCACTGCGCGCTCATGAAGCCGGCCGAGGAGGCGCTCGCGCCGTACCTCGCCGAAACGGCCTTCGCGAAGCTGGCGTTCCCCGTGGTCACGAACGTCGACGCCGCGGCGAACGAGGACGGTCACGCCGCCCGCGCCGCGCTCGTGCGGCAGGTCTGCTCGCCGGTGCGCTGGGTGGAGACGATCGGCCTCGTGGCCGGGAACACGACCGACGCGATCGAGTGCGGGCCCGGCAGCGTGCTCCAGGGGCTCGCCAGGCGCATCGCCAAGGAGCTGGTCGTCGTGCCCACGTCCGACGTGGCCGGCGTCCGCAAGCTCCTCGAGGCGCGAGGGCTCGCCCCGGCTTGAGCGCCGCCGTCACGACGAACGCGACGCGGATCCTCGAAGCGAAGAAGGTCGCCTACACCGTCGCGGAGTTCGCCGCGCACGACCTCACCGTCGAGGAGGCCGCGGAGAAGCTGGGCTTTCCGCTCGAGGACGTCTTCAAGACGCTCGTCGCCAAGGGCGATCGCACGGGTCCTCTCGCGGCCGTCGTGCCGGGCGGCGCGCGCCTCTCGGAAAAGAAGCTGGCCCGCGCGTCGGGCAACCGCACGGTCGCGATGGTGGCCGTCGCCGAGATGGAGCGGCTCACCGGCTACGTGAAGGGCGGCTGCTCGCCGTTCGGAATGCGGAAAGCGCTGCCGCTTTTCGTGCACGAGAGCGCCCGCGGGCGCGAGCGTTTCGTGTGCTCCGCGGGCCGTCGCGGGGTTCAGCTCGTGCTCAAGGGCGACGACTTCCTGGCCGCGTCCGGCGCGACCGCCACCGATCTGGTCGAAGACTGAAGGAGACTCGCATGTCGTTCCCCATCTCTCTCGAAGGCAAGGTCGCGCTCGTCACCGGCGGCTCGCAGGGCATCGGGGCCGGCATCAGCCGGGCGCTCGCCAAGGCCGGGGCGATCGTCCTCGTGGCCTCGCGGCGCGAGGAGAAGGCCCGTGAGCTCGCCGACGCCCTCGCGACCGAGGGCGGCTCGGCCGAAGGCATCGCGCTCGACGTCGCCGATCCGGCCTCGGTCACCGCCGTGTTCAAGGGCATCGCCGAGCGGCACGGACGCCTCGACATCTGCGTGAACAACGCGGGCATCACCGAGGACGGGCTGATCCTCCGCATGTCGAAGGACTCCTGGGACCGCGTGATCGCGACCGACCTGACGGGCGTCTTCCTCGTGGCGCAGGAAGCCTCGAAGCTCATGATCAAGAAGAGGGTCAAGGGCCGCATCGTGAACATCACGTCGGTCGTGGGCCTCATGGGGAACGCGGGCCAGACGAACTACGCGAGCGCGAAGGCAGGGGTCGTCGGCTTCACGAAGGCGCTCGCGCGCGAGATCGGCTCGCGGGACATCACGGTGAACGCGATCGCGCCCGGCTACATCGAGACGGCGATGACCGACTCTCTCAACGAGGAGCAGAAGAAGGCTCTCGAGAAGAACATCGTCCTCGGCCGGCTCGGCCGCGTGGACGACATCGCGGGCGCGGTTCTCTACCTGGCCTCGGATCTGGGCGCGTACGTCACCGGGACCTGCCTGAATGTGAGCGGCGGTTTGTACATCTGACTTTGATCCTGGTGGTTTCTCGATCCCCCAGGCCCCCCACCGGGAGAGATCTTGGGGTTTCTCGATCCCCGGCTGGAAAGCCGCTTGTCTGGTACGCTCTCGCGCCTTGCTTGAAAAGACCGGGCGGTCCGGGGAGAATCCCCGCCGCTTCGTGAAGGAAGCACTTTGTTGGAGGACTCGAATGTCGACTTCGGTTGAGGAAAAGGTCAAGAGCATCATCGTCGAACAGCTGGGCGTGCAGGCCGAGGAGGTCAAGCCGGAGGCCTCGTTCGTGGACGATCTGGGCGCCGACTCGCTCGACACCGTGGAGCTCGTGATGGCCTTCGAGGAAGCCTTCGGCATCGAGATCCCGGACGAGGACGCCGAGAAGATCCAGAAGGTCAAGGACGCGGTCACCTACATCGAGTCGCACGCGAAACCTGCCTGAGATCCGCGTGACGGCCCGGCTGGACCACCTCGATGCCCGGGGCCGCCGCCGGGTCGTCGTCACGGGAATCGGACTCGTCTCTCCCGTCGGCCTGACGGCTAAAGAGAACTGGGACGCTCTCCTCGCGGGGCGCCCGGGCGTCG
>CAZXSG010000356.1:0-453 GCA_964643185.1 uncultured Holophagales bacterium | reverse complement strand
GGTGTCGTTTATCGAAGGGCACGCCCGTCCCGCCTGAGGTCTCGTCGGCGATCTGCTCGACGCCCGCGGACGCCGCCGGGTGGCCATCACCGGGGTCGGGCTCCTCTCGCCCCTGGGTATCACAACCTCCGAGAACTGGGCCGGCCTCGTGGCCGGCCGTTCCGGCATCGGTCCCATCACGCGATTCGACACGACGGACTACCCGTGCCGGATCGCCGGGGAGGTGAAGGGCTTCGACCCCGCCACCATCCTCGAGAAGAAGGAAATCAAGAAGTTCGACACGTTCATCCACTACGCGGTGTCGGCCGCCAAGGAAGCGCTCGCCGACTCGGGCTTCCAGGTGACACCCGAGAACGCGGAGCAGGTGGGCGTGTACATCGGCTCGGGTATCGGCGGGCTGCCGCTCATCGAGGAGACCCACAAGACGCTCCTCGCCGCCGACAAGGCGCGACA
>CAZXSG010000355.1:0-5227 GCA_964643185.1 uncultured Holophagales bacterium | reverse complement strand
ACGTATTTCGCGAGGAGGCCGGGCGGTGTGTGGCAGTCGTTGCAGGCCGAGACCGAGCGGTGGCTCGACTTCGTCCAGCCGGCGTACTGGTCTACCATGACGTGGCATTTCGCGCAGGCCATCGGGTCGTTCGTGAGGTACGACGCGCCCTTCGCGTACACGAACGTGTAGAAGCCGAGCCCGCCCGCGAGGCCGAGGAGAGAGCCCAGCCCGAGTCCCGCGAGCGTCGCTGGAGTCAGCCGTCTCTTCGTCATGGCCATCAGTGTAGTGTGCGCGCTTCGCCCTCAAAGCGGGGACTTCGGGCCGGAATGACGGACGTCATACCGCCCGCGACTCCGCTGGCTGAGGCTGAGGATGAGGTGAGCCGTGACCCTGACGCCCCTTGGCAAGATCGTTCCCATCGCGTTGTTCCTTCTCGGAGCGCCCCTCGCGGCAGAAGAGGTCGTGCCCGTGCCCCGGTCGTTCACGCTCGGCGCCCAGATCCGTCTGCGCGCAGAAGGCATCAAGAACCGTGACCTCCGGAGCGACCGGGATGATTCCGACGCATTCGCGCTGTCGCGCGTACGGATCTCGCTCGGGTTCCGCATCGGTGACAACCTGCTGGCCCTGGCCGAGTTCCAGGATTCGCGGACGTTCGGGAACGAGATCTCGACGACCTCGAACGAGAAGAACCTGGACCTCCGGCAGGGCTTTCTGCGCATCGGCAACGACGCCTCGTTCCTGAAGCTGGGGCGGCAGCCCATCACGTTCGGTGAGCACCGGCTCGTGGGCGACTTCGACTGGGACAACGTGGGCCGGGTGTTCGACGCGGCCTACGGCCGCTACACGTTCGTGCCGCAGCGCGTCGCGGTGGAGGGGTTCTTCGCGAAGGTGAAGGAGTCCGCGGCCGCGCCGGAGCGCGACGACACCGATTTCGCCGGCGTCGTCCTCAAGGTCACGGAGAAGGACACGTTTCTCGCTGAGCCCTACGTGTTCTGGCTCCACGCGGGCGAACGCGACGTCCTCGGCAACGACCGCACGACGACGACGTTCGGGGCGCGGCTCCACGGCAAGGCGTTCTCCCACCTCGTGTGGGACGCCGAGGGCGCGTTCCAGACGGGCAGCGACCTGAACCTCGATCGGCGGGCCTGGGCGTTCGCCGGCTACCTCCGCTGGGAGATGGGCGGAAGGCTGAACCCGTCGGTCGCGTTCGAGTGGTCCCGCGCCACCGGAGACGGCAATTCGACCGACGGCCCCTCCGGGGAGTTCGACAACCTGTTCCCCACGAACCACCTCAAGTACGGGTTCCTCGATATGCTCGGGCTCCGCAACAACCAGATGCTGGGCCTCGCGGCGGGGAACGCGGGGGAGCGCCCGCTGAAGGGTGCCAAGCCCGCGCCCTGGAGCGTGCGTCTCATCGGACGCCTGCTCGCTCTCGAGGACGAGCGGGGCGCCTGGAAGGCCGCTTCCGGGGTCGTCCTCGGGAGGGACGCAACCGGCGCCGCAGGGAAGCGCATCGGCACCGAGGTCGACCTCGTGGGCGTTTACCCCGTGATGCCGGGCCTCGCCGCGCATCTCCAGGCCGGGTGGTTCGTGCCCGGTGCGTTCGCCAAGGCCGTGCGCGGGCCCGACGACGCGCTCGGCGGCGCGTTCTTCCTCGTCTTCAACTACTGAACGGGCGGAGCCACATCAGGTTCGTGCGAGGGAGAATCCCGGGATGCGTAGACCCGGTTCACCGCTCGCGCTGGCCTCCCTGCTCCTTTTTTCCATGCCGCTCGCCGCACAGGGAAGCAGCGACGCCTCAATCGCCGAGATCCTGAAACGGCTCACAGGCACCTTCGATTCGCAGGAGCAGGCCGTGCGGGACGCGGCCTTCCAGAACGTGCGCGTCGTGGGGGTCGAGGTGCCCCGCAGCCGGATCGGGCTCGGCGCGAAGGTCGTCTACATCGAGGAGGCCGAGGCCGGAAAGCCCGACAGGCCTTTCCGGCAGAGGTTCTATCTTCTCGTCCCGGGCGAGGACGGGTCGGTCTCGCTGCGACTCTACGAGCCCCAGCAGGCGATCCTCGTGGCCGGCAAGTGGCGGGACCCGAGCGACCTCGCGCTGTTCGGCGACCGCGACCTCCGGGAGAGGAAGGGCTGCACCATCACGCTGCGCAGGGGCGGCTCGGTGTGGGAGGGCGCGACGGCGGGGTCTCTCTGTGCATCCTCGGTGCGGGGCGCGACGACGACGACCTCGCACCTCGCGCTGCACGCCGATCGCATCGAGTGGTGGGACCGCGGTTTCGATGCCTCGGGGAGGAAGGTCTGGGGGCCGTCCGCTGGTCCGACCGTCTACGTCAAGCGGTCCGACTCGACACCTATTGCGGCTGCGAGCCCGGTGCAGGCATCCCCACCCGCACCCACCGCCCCGGCCCAGGCGGGGTCCGTGCGGATCTTCGGGATGGGCCTCGAGAAGACGTTCACGGGCTCGGAGCTCGAGGCGCGCGCGAGGGGCGGCACGGTGAGCGTCCTCGGGCTCCTGAAGGAGCTGGGGCTGAAGACGGAATCGATGTCCGATCGCCGCCTCCTCGCGAACGCCATCCTCGTGGCCCGCGCGTCCGACGGTTACGAGGCGACGTTCGCGCTAGACGAACTGTTCGAGGAGGGGCGCGTCGCGCTCACTCTCGCGCAAGGCCGCGCGCCGTCGATCGCCATGGCAGCGAGCCGCATTCGCTCGGTGCGCGACGTGAAGACCCTGGAGCTGAGGCTTCTCTCGACGAATCCCCCGGAGACGAAACCCTAGGTCGCACTCACTCCCAGGACCTCGAGCGCGACGTCGTGCGTGAACACCACGTTCAGCACCTTGTCGAGCCGCGCGACGCCCAGGATGCGGGCGACGGGGCCGGCGCCCGGAATCACAGCGACACTGCGTTTTTCGTCGCGCAGGCGCTTGGCCAGGCGAACGAGGATCGCGACGCCGAGGCTCTCCAGAAACGAGACCTCCGACAGATCGATGAGAACAGGCGCCGGGTTCGAGGTGACCTTATCGAAGGACTCGGTGATCTGCCGGACGCCCTCGGCGTCCATGCGGCCCACGAACTTCACGCTCACGAGCTGCGGGGTGACCTTGGAGGTCATGGTGAGATCGTTCATAACGTTCCCATCCTACTCGCGTCAGCCGGGGACGACCGCCTCGGTGCCAACCCGCCTCGGCCCGCGCCGCCTTCGCCGCGGCCGTCCGCCCCGCGCGTCGATGGCGGGCATTGGAGGGATCGGAGGAATGAGGTCCGAGCCGTCCACGTCGTGCGCCGAGGGGACGAGCGCCTCGGGAAACGGGGCTCCCTGCTCCTCGTCGTCTCCCTTGCGAAGGCGATGGCCCGTCCGGGCCACGGCCTCGACCCACTCCGCGGCGGGCTCGGCGTAGCGGCCCGAGGCCGCCGCGTACAGCGAGAGGAGCGAGACGGCGATGGGGAAATAGCTCTTGCCCACGAGCTTTCGCGCCGCCGGGTCGCGCGGGCGGACTTCGGCGAGGCGGCCCATGGTGTAGAGCCCCTGCTTCAGGAGATGCACGGCGTGGTTCGGGAGCGTGAGACGCGCGGCCAGCGGGTTCACGACGTCCTCGAGCACGAGGAGCAGCCGGCTCGCGTCGACGCGCTTCCCCTCTCCCGAACGGCGGCGGATCGCCGCGAACAGGAGGGGCAGCATCACGACTCCGAGGAGCGCGGCGTCTGGGAACTTCTCGCCCGCGAGCACACGGCGGTCGCTCTCCGCGAGGAGCCGCCAGAAAAGAGGCGCGAAGGCCGCCTTGCCCGTTCGCGAGTGAATCTCCTCGTCGAGCTCCGGCAGGAGCACCTCGAGGAGGCCCGCCTCGTGCCAGATTCGGTACGTCTCGCTGCCCCAGCCGCGCCGCAGGGGATCGAGGAGCTCCTCGGTGACGCGCGGGGCGGCGCTCTTGCGGAGCTCCATGCGGTTCTCGCGGAGCGCGTCCTTGAGATCGCCGTCCATCTCGAAGTTGAGGCGCGCGGCGAACTCGCAGGCCCGCATCATGCGAACGGGGTCCTCGCGGAAGCGCACGTCCGGATCCCCGATCGTGCGCACGACGCGGCGCTCGAGGTCGGTCACGCCGCCCACGTAGTCGATCACGGCGAACGAGGCGATGTCGTAGAACAGGCCGTTGATCGTGAAGTCGCGCCGCTCGGCGTCTTCCTCCGGCGTCCCGAACACGTTGTCCGAGCGGATGAGGATGTCCTCGTCCACGGCGGGCCCCGCGACGGACTCAGGAAGCGCGCCGGAGGCGTTTCCCGGCCCGGAGGGCTGAGCAGACTCGGCCGTGGGGCGCTTGCGGAACGTGGAGACCTCGACGACCTTGCCGTCGTCGAAGACGACGTGCACGAGGCGGAAGCGGCGGCCGATGACCCGGCTGTTCCGGAACAGCCGCCGCACTTCCTGCGGCTTGGCGTCCGTTCCGATGTCGAAGTCCTTGGGCGTCCGTCCGGTCATGAGGTCGCGCACCGACCCTCCCACGAGGAAGGCCTTGAAGCCCGACCGGTGCAGCCGGTAGAGAACGCGCAGGGCGTCGGGATCGATGTAGCCGCGCGAGATGGGGTGTTCGGCGCGAGGGATGATGCGGGGGAGCGTCATCCCCGAATGGGGTTCCGGAAAGTCATCGCGTCGGGATTGTAGCCGTCTGGTGGATACACTGCCCGCGATGGGGAGCGAGCGGCGCCTTTCGGGGGAGGATCCCGGTCCTCCCTTCGCCGTCGCGGCCCTCGTGCTGGGAGCCCTCGCGGCGACGCGATTCTGGGCCCTCTCGGCCGAGCCGGGGGAGATCGACGAGGCCGTGTTCGCGGGCGCCGTCACGCATTTCGACCTCTTCGACCTCTCGCCACAGGCCCCCGGCTTCCCGGTGTGGATCCTCCTCGGACGCGCGCTCCGGCCTCTCTGCGTGGGGCCCTACGAGAGCCTCGTCATCGCGTCGACGCTGCTCGCGGCTCTCCTCTTTCCGGCGCTCTACGTTTGGGGACGCCGCCTCGTGGGCGGCTGGGAAGCGCTCGCCGGCTGTGTGCTCGCAGGGTTCCTGCCCGTCGTGTGGGTGAACGGCGGACGGGCGTTCACCGATACGCCCGCCACGGGGCTCTTCCTCCTCTCCCTCGCGGTGCTCGCGACCTCCACGTCCCCGCGAGGTGCTGCGGTCGCCGGACTCCTCGCGGCCGCGGGAGCCGGTGTGCGTCCGCATCTCGTGCTGATGTTCGGACCGCTCTTCCTCCTC
>CAZXSG010000354.1:0-5228 GCA_964643185.1 uncultured Holophagales bacterium | reverse complement strand
GGACGAGAGGCAGGCGGTAGAGCGCGCCCACACCGGCAAGCGCCTGGAACTCGGCACCCAGGAAGGGCCGAATTGAGCGTCTCGTGAGCGCCGAGACGACCTCGAAGGCCAACAGCACCGCGATGAAGTGCGGCTTGAGGGCGGCTCCGAGAGCGGCTCCAGCGCCGAGGGCGATCGCCCACGAGACGGGCATTCCCCTACCCTCCCACCGGCTCCACCTCGCCAGAACGTAGGGCACCGCCACGAGGACGAAGAAGTGCTCGCGCGTCCCCAAGTAGTAGAGGTCCCGCATCCGGGCAAGAAGATCGAACGCCAGCGCCAGCGCGAGGAGGTTCGGGAGGAGGTCGAGCTCCTTCACGGCGCGACGCGCGATGGCTCTCACGGCGAGGATCGACGCCGCGGCGAGGGCCAGAAACACCGTGGAGAACAACAGAATGGGCTGCAGCCCGAGGAGCCGGCTCGCCTGGACGACGAGGGCGTGGAGGTACAGCACCAGGGGCGGGCTCAGCTCGTAGAAATCGATGTAGGGCTTCCAGCCCTCAGCCATCAGCAGCCCTGCCATGACGTGCCCCGCCGAGTCGTGGTTGATCCTCAGGGGATCGACCAGGAACTCGCGCAACGCAAAGAGGAAAGCCGCGACGGTTCCGCCGTCGAGAACTCGCGCGATCGCGCGCCGGAGCTCTGGCTCCGTGACCGCGGCGTCCGGCGGTTCTGCCGTCACGAGGCCGCCCGTGTCCCGGGCGCGGCCGGCCCTCGCCCGGCTTGCTCGAGAAGAGCGCGAAACCGTTTCCGCCGGACCTCATCCCCCGCGGGACCGAGGTAGAAACGCTCGAACCGGACGAGGTCCGCGGCAAGACGCTCCGTCGGAAGCCTCACCGCGTTCGCGAGGTATTCGTCCAGGAGGCGAGGGACGTCGGGAAAGCGCGCGCCCCTCTTCGCGAGCTCGGCCATCAGCGCGGGGTCCCAGGTCACGATGCGACCCTGTACCCCCCCGAGGTCGATCGGGACGAAGGGAATCGCGCCATCCAGCCGCGCGATCTGCCCCGCGAGCGGGTCGAACGTGAGATGCACCTTCCGGGTCTCGAGGAGGTAGCCGGGCGGCGCGGCCTTTTCATGACCCACCCGTCCCCGCACCCGAAGGGCCTGCTTCGCGATGAAGGCGTCCGTGAGGCCCGCCGCGCTCTCGATGGCGACGGCGGGCCGCGCGTAGTACATGAGCCGTGCCTGTGCGCCGAAAAACGCGACGCGCACGGGAAGCCCTTCGAAAAAGCGGGCCAGCACCGCCCCGTCCCTCCGGCTCCCCTCCGCCCAGCCCGGCCTCGTGACGTGGTAGAAGCGCCACTCGTCGACGATGCCATGACCGGCGAGGTCCGTACCGACCGGTGAGGGCGTGAGCAGGAGACCCAGCAGGACGACGGCGCTCGCGACACCGCCGATTCCGAGCTCCCCTCGCTTGCTCTCGCCATCCGACTCGCGGGCGCCCTCCCGCGCGACGAGAGCGAGCGATCGCTCGAGAGCCACCAGCAGGAGGGGCATCACCGGCACGAGGAGACGGGCGAACATGAAATCGCCTCCGACCTTCGCCACGTAGACGACATAGGGCATGGCGAGAACGAGCGCGAGGACGAGCCGCCTCAGATCCGAACGGGACTCTTCGTCGTTCACGGCCCCGGCCCGGTGGGCGCGAACGAGAAGCACGCCCGCGAGGACGGGCCCCGAAAGCAGCGGCCAGTACCTCGCGAAAACGAGCGCGACGTAGGTGAGCCCCTGGCTCCACCACGAGAGGTTCGCGCTCTTGGCGTAGTACGTGTTCGGCACCAGGTCCCCGTAGTAGAGATAGCGGAACACGACGTGCGGGACGACCCACGCGGCCGCGCACAGAGCCAGAGCGAGCGCGCCCCGGAGGCGCTCCCACGGGGCCTTTCCGCTCGGCATCAGCCGGTCCTCCCAGATCACGAAGAGGAATCCGGACACCACGAAGAGCGCCGAGTCCGGACGCGCCAGTGTGGCCGCACCGAGGATCAGGCCCGCGAGAGCCCGCCGCCGTCTCGCGAGGGCGGCGTACCCCGCGAGAGCGAGCACGGCGACGAGGCACGTCTCGAGACCGCAGGTCGCGAAGACGGCGAGGTCGGGCATCAGCGCGGCCGAGGCGAGCGCGATCGGCAGGAGGCCCGGTACCGCCGCGGAGCGGTGCTCCTGAAAGAGGAGCGCGAGGAGGCCGGCGAAGAGCACCAGGCCTGAGCCGATCGCAAAGGGCTCGACGTCTCTGCCGAGCGCCAAGGGGATCGCGCACCAGAGGGTCCAGAGGAAGTTCGTATAGCCCTCGACCCGCTCCCCCTCATTGAAGACGAGGCCGTTCCCGTGGACGAGGTTCCAGGCGTACCGGAACGAGATGAAGGCGTCGTCACACAGCCAGGATTTCGCGGCAGCCGAGGTCAGGCCGAAGACGAAAGCGGCGAGCCCGACCGCCCGCGTCACGAAGAGGCGCCGCTCCATCGGCCGGCATGATGCTGGACCTGCCCCCGAACGCAAAACCGAGATCCGCGAAACGCGATGCCTCTGGGCGCGTCAGTTCGCTTTCCGCCGTCCCGCGGCGTTCCAACCCGGTCCGAGGAGGGGACGGCCCGGACGTTCCTTCGTCATCGCGCCGCCGTCCACCACGAGCCGCCCGTTCACGGCGACGTGCGTGAAGCCTCCGGAGTAGCGGTTCGGGTCCGCGAACGTCGATCGGGCCACGACCTTCGCGAGATCGAAGACGGTGAGGTCGGCGGCGAGGCCCACCTTCAGCAGCCCTCTGTCCCGCAGGCCCGCGCGGGCCGCCGGAAACGAAGTCATCTTGCGTACCGCTTCCTCCAGTCGGAGGAGCTTCTCGTCGCGCACGTACGTCGCGAGGATGCGCGCCGTCGACGCCCAGCCGCGGGGGTGGCTCCGTTCCTCGGACAGCCGCCCATCCTCGGCGCGGGCGCCGGAGTCGGTGCAGAACGCCACGAGAGGGTGGACGAGCGCCGCGCGCACGTCGTCCTCGCGCATCGTGAACGTCACCCTCGACGTGTGACCCGAGTCCTCCACGAGGAGGTCGAGGAGGGTCTCCATCGCGTCCTTGCCGCGGGCCTTCGCGATCTCGGCGACGGTCTTCCCTTCCAGAGGCTTGAGGGCCGGCGTGAACACGCTCGAGAGCAGGATCCGCTCGGTCTTCTCGGGCCACTCGCCGTCGTCTTTCACCATGGCCTCGAGGACCTTGCGCCGCGTCTCGGGATCCTTCAGCCGCTCGACGAGCTTCGCCCGCCCTCCCTCGCGCGCCCACTGGGGCACGGCGGCCGAGAGCGCGTTGCCGCTCGCCGTCCAGGGATACTGGTTCGCGGCGACGTCGAGGCCTTCGACGCGCGCGGCCTCGATGCGTGCGAGCATCTTCGGCATGCGTCCCCAGTTGCGACGCCCGGCGGTCTTGAGGTGCCAGACGTCCACGGGAATCGCGGCCTCGCGCCCGATGCGCAGCGCCTCATCGAACGCGCCGTCGATGCCATCCTCCTCGTCTCGCAGGTGCGTGAAGTAGGACCCGCCGTAGCGGCTCGCGACCTTCGCCAGCGCGATGATCTCCTCGGTCGAGGCAAAGCTCCCCGGCGTGTAGATGAGCGACGTCGAGAGACCGAGCGCCCCCTGCTCCATCGCTTCCTTCACCAGGCTCTCCATGCGCCGGAGCTCCTCCGGCGTCGCTGCGCGGGAATCCAGCCCGACCACCAGCTCGCGGAGCCCGCCGGCGCCCACGAACGTGCCCAGGTTGATCGTGGGCCGCGCCTTGCGGAACGCCCGGAAGTAGCCGTTCAGATCCGTCCAATCCGGCATCACGCCGTAGTGCTTGTAGATCGCGGCGCCGTCCTGGATGGCCTTCGCTGTGAGCGGCGCGATGGAATCTCCCTCACCGGTGATCTCCGTGGTGATGCCCTGCATCACCTTGCTGGCGGCCCGGGGATCCACCAGGACGAGGTACTCGGACTGCCCGAGGAGGTCGATGAAGCCCGGAGTCACGTAGAGGCCTCTCGCGTTTACGCGCCGCTTTGCCTTCTCCTTCGAGAGATCGCCGATCGCCGCGATGCGGTCTCCGCGGACGCCGACGTCGGCCACGAACCACGGGGCTCCGGTGCCGTCGACGATGCGTCCGCGCTCGAACACGAGATCGAAGGGCTCGGCGGAGAACGCGGAGAGGCTCGCGAGGAGGAGAACGGCGGCGAGAACGGTTCGGCTCATCAGCCCATCGTAAGGGCGCCGAGCCTCCCGAGGATCCCTATGTCAGGCGATCGATCGCGACGCCTGCGGCCCCGCCGACGAACGGATCCGGCCCGAGGGCGTTCTCGCGGAGGCACGCCTCCGTGAGCTTGATGGCGTGCTCGTCACCGCTCGCGACGGCACGGTCGACGAGATCCCCGAAGGGCACGGCCGTGACCGCCGCCGGCGCGGGGCCCGAGCCGAAAGCCGAAACGAGGGCCGCGCCCGCCTGCCAGCCGTAGCGAAGGAGCACGCGCTGCGTCTCGGGAGCGACGTGCGGCAGCAGCAGGCGGATTGCCGCGGGGCCGGTCACGCCGTGGAGCATGTTGATGAACGCTCCCGGAGGAGCGCCCCCGGCCACGATGCCCGCGAAGGTCGCCGTCAGGTCCGAGAGATAGCCCGCGCCGTCGGCGTCCGGAACCGCGAGATCGGCCACGGAGCGAAACGCGTCGAGCCGCAGCACCGGAGCGAGGCGATCTCTGATGTTGCCGCGGGTGACGCGCTCAGCCGCAGGAACCAGCGGCACGTCGGTGAGGGCGAGGGACGGGCGTCGCGTGCGCGGGGACGCGGACCGCGTCTCCGGAAGCTGCAACGAGTAGGCGGCCCAGTACGCGAGCCCATCGGCCAGCTCGTCGCGGCGGAGGGCGTTGTCCCGCACGGCCAGGCCGCGGGCGGCGTGTCCCACACGGATGAGTCCGTGATAGAGCACGGCAACGAGGCCCGGAGCGAGGCGCGGAACCCAGGTCGCCAGAACCTCGCGCCAGGCAGCTTCGGAGACCTCGCGGCGGAAGAACACGAGCCAGTCGCCCAGCCGGTCCCGCTGACCGAGCGCCTCCCTGAAGTTCTGCGCCGTGATGCGCCGGCTGCCCGGGGGCCGGGCCGCGAGCCGGGTGCGATAGCTCACGACCCTGGGCACGACGGCGTCCGCGCGGCCCAGCGAGACGAGCCCATCGGCCGCCATCGGC
>CAZXSG010000353.1:0-5241 GCA_964643185.1 uncultured Holophagales bacterium | reverse complement strand
CATCGTGCGGCCCAGCACCAGGCCGCGCACCGCCGGCAGCGCGAGCGCGGCCGACCACGAGGCGTACGTCTCGTCGGGCGAGCCCTCCGGGTCGCCGCCGAGCAGCAGCGTGGGCATGGTGGTCGCGTTCATCGCATGCTCCATCTCGTCGACCACGGGCAGCTTCATCCAGGTGTACGCCGAGGAGGCACCGAGGCCGGACGCGATCGCCACGGACCGGGCCCCCGCGTCCGGGCCCAGGTCGGTGCCGCGCGCACTCCGGCGGGAGTCGAGGAAGTCGTTGAGGCCCTCGAGCAGGCCCTCCACGATGCGGTAGCCGCGGTGCATCACGGCCGTGCACACCTGGACCGACGTCGACCCGAGCGCGATGAACTCCGCCGCGTCGCGCCAGCCGTTGATGCCGCCGATGCCCGAGATGGGCACCGTGATGCGCGGGTCGCGGGCGAGCGCCGCCACCATGTGGAGCGCGATGGGCTTCACCGCAGGGCCACAGTAGCCGCCGTTCGTCGAGCCCTTCCCCACCACGGGCACGGGGACCATCTTGTCGAGATCGACGCCGATGATCGACTTGATCGTGTTGATGAGCGACAGGCCGTCGGCTCCGCCGCGCACGGCGGCCTCACCGGGCTCGGTGACGTCGCCGATGTTGGGCGTGAGCTTGATGAGCACCGGCGTCTTCGCGAACTCCTTGGCCCACGACGTGATCTCGCGCAGCACCTCGGGCTCCTGCCCAACGGCCGAGCCCATGCCCCGCTCGCACATGCCGTGCGGACAGCCGAAGTTCAGCTCCAGCCCGTCGCAGCCGGTGTCTTCCGAGCGGCGGATGATGTCCCGCCAGTCTTCCTTGCTCTCCACCATGAGCGACACGATGACGGCGTGGTTCGGGTAGCGCCGCTTCACCTCACGGATCTCGCGGAGGTTCACCTCGAGCGGGCGGTCGGTGATGAGCTCGATGTTGTTGAGGCCCATCATGCGGCGCCCCGCGTAGCCCACGGCCCCGAGCCGCGAGGAGACGTTGACGATGGGATCGCCGAGCGTCTTCCACACGGCGCCGCCCCAGCCACAGTCGAACGCGCGCATCACCTGGTCGCCCGAATTCGCGGGCGGCGCCGAGGCCAGCCAGAACGGGTTGGGGCTCTTGATTCCGGCGAGGTTGATCGAGAGATCGGCCATCTGTGTCGCTTTCTCGGGATCTCAGTGGTGGGGAATGGGAGCGGTCGTTTCGTAAGGGGACGCCGTCTTGGGGCGCTGCACGAGCGTGACGTCGACGCCGAAAGAGCGAAGCATCGACTGTGCGGCGATCTTCCCCTCCTCCACGGCGTTGACCACTTCCTTGCCGCCGTTCCAGGCGTCGCCCCCGGCGTAGACCTTGGGGTTGCCCGTACGGCCCGTCGCGCGGTCGCCGGCGATGCGGCCGTCCTCGACGGCGACCCCCGGGAAATGGCCCACGAGCTCCGTGAGCCGCGCCTGGCCGATCGCCACGAGGATGAGATCCGCGTCGAGCGTCTCCTCCTCGGCGGAGCCGTTGATGACGAGACCCGTGAGGACCTCGCCGTCCCGCACGAAGCGCAGGGGAACGCGGCCGAAGAGGAAGCGAACGCCGTCGTGCAGTGCGCCCGCGCGTTCGTGCGCGTAGCCCGACATCTCGGCCTCGGTGCGCCGGTACACGACCGTCACCTCGGGAACGCCGAGCTTGGCCAGCTCCTGCGCGGCGTCGAGGGCGGTGTTGCCGCCGCCCACGACGACGGCCCGCCGGATGCCGTCGACGGAGGCCTCAGGGTCGAGCTTCATCTTCTCGATCCAGGCCGTGGCACCCGCGACGCCCGAGCCCGCGGCGCCGTCGATCGAGAGCGCGCGGTCGGGTCCGAGGCCGGGCCCGAGGAACACGGCGTCGTACGTTTCGAGGAGGTGCTTTGCGAGCTCCGCGTCCACGTTCCGGCTGGTGTGCGTCACGACGCCTAGCGAGCGGATGAAGTCCACCTCGTTCTGGGCACCCTCGGCGGCCATCTTGTAGGGCGCGATGCCCGTGGTGTTGAGGCCCCCGGCGAACGCGCTCTTCTCGAACACCTCGGCGTGCACGCCGTTCAGCGAGAGGTACGCCGCGCACGCGAGCGAGGCCGGCCCCGCGCCGACGAGCGCGACCTTTCTGCCGATGTGATCGGACGGCAGGAACAGCCTCTTGGCGGCCGGCGTCGTCAGCACCGTGTCGGTCGCGTAGCGCTGGAGGCGCCCGATCTGGATGGGCGGGACGTCCTCGTGGTTGTAGACGCAGGCGCCCACGCAGAGCACCTCGACAGGGCACACCTTGGAGCACGAGGAGCCCAGGATGTTGGCCGAGAGGATCGTGCGCGCCGCCCCGAGCACGTTGTCCGTCGCGATCTTGCGGATGAACGACGGGATGTCGATGTGCGTGGGGCACGCGGTGATGCACGGCGCGTCGTGACAGTAGAGGCAGCGGTTGGCCTCGGCGAGCGCCTCAGCCGGCGCGTACATGGGCTTCTTCTCGCGGAGCCTCTCCTCGAGCCGGCCCGGCGGGAATACCGGAAGCATTTGAGTCACAGTGGTCACGCCCAGCCCTGGAACGACTCGTCGAGGATCCCCAGGGCCTCGGCGATGTCGGAGGGGCCCACGGTCAGCCCCGGAGCGATGCGCACGGCGCTGCCGTAGAGGCCGCCCTTGCCGATCAGGAGGCCGCGCTTGCGGCATTCCTCGAAGAGCCTGCCGACCTTGTCGGGCGCGGGCGTGCGGTCGCCGATGGTCTCGTCGACCACCAGCTCGAGCCCCTGCATGAGGCCCATGCCTCGCACGTCGCCGATGGTCTTCGGATACTTCTTCTGCAGCGCGAGGAGCCCGTCGCGGAGGAGCGCGCCCATCTCGGCGGCGTTCCGCGGAGCGTCGATCTCCTCCATCACGTCGATGGTGGCGTTCGCGGCCGCGGCCGAGATCGGGTTGCCGCCGAACGTCGAGATGGTGGACGCGCGGAACGAGTCCGCGATCTCGGGCGTGGCCACGGTCGCCGCGAGCGGCAGGCCGTTGGCGATGCCCTTGGCCATCGTCATCACGTCCGGCTCGACGCCCCAGTGCTCGATGCCGAACCAGTGGCCGCCCGTGCGGCCGAAGCCCGTCTGCACCTCGTCGCAGATGAAGATGCCGCCGTATTTCTTCACGATCGCGACGGCGATCTCGAAGTACTCCTTGGGCGGCGTGACGAACCCGCCCACGCCCTGGATGGGCTCGGCCAGGAAGCCCGCGATGCGGCCGGTGGTCGTGGTGCGGATGAGCTCCTCGAGATCCTTGGCGCAGGCCACGCCGCAGGAGGGATACGTGAGCTTCAGCGGGCAGCGGTAGCAGTACGGCGCGGGCGCGTGCTTGATGGCCGCGATCTGCGTGGGCACGGCGCGATAGTTGGAATGCGCCGTGAGCGACTGCGCCAGCATGGAGCGGCCGGAGTAGCCGTGCCGGAGCGCGATGATCTCGGTGTTCCCCGTGTACACCTGCGCGAGCGCGACGGCGGTTTCGTCGGCCTCGGTGCCCGACGCGGTGAAGAAGCTCTTCTCGAGGCGGCCCGGCGTGAGGCGCGCGAGCTTCTCGGCCAGCTCCACGATGGGGAGCGTGGGGTACAGAGTGGAGACGTGCCCGAGCCGGTCCATCTGCGACTTCACCGCCGCGTTGACCTTGTCGTTGGCGTGCCCGACCGACACCGTGAGGATCCCGCCGAAGAAATCCAGGTAAGACGTGCCGTCGGCGTCCTTGAGTCGAAGCCCCTTCCCCTCGGTGAGGACGATGGGCTCCTTGTAGTAGTTGGCGACGGACGGGAACAGGAACTTGGCGTGCTTCTCGCGGACGGTCTCTGCGAGGCTTTTTTCTGTGGTCGTTTCGCTCATCGGGGGCTCCTCTTGAGAAAGTTGCCGCGCCCGGCGCGGAGGTTGGCGACGCCGTTCTCCACGACGACCTCGCCGCGGGAGAGCACGACATCGGGCGCGCCCTTGACCTTGCGGCCTTCGTAGGGCGTGTAGTCGACGCGGTGGTGGAGGGTCTTGGCCGAGAGCGTGATCTCGCGCTCGGGGTCGAAGACCACGAGGTCGGCATCGGTGCCGGGCGCGATCGTTCCCTTCTTCGGGAAGAGCCCGAAGATCTTCGCGGGTGAGGTGGAGGTCAGCTCCACGAAGCGGTTCACCGAGATCTTCCCGGTGCGCACGCCGCCGTCGTAGAGCAGCGACATGCGCGTCTCGATGCCGGGCGCTCCGTTCGGGATCTTCGAGAAGTCGCCGATGCCGAGCTCCTTCTGCTCCTTCATGCAGAACGGGCAGTGATCGGTCGACACGGCGTGCAGGTCGTCGAACGCGAGGCCGCGCCAGAGGTGGTTCTCGTTGCCCTTGGGACGGAGCGGCGGCGACATCACGTACTTGGCGCCCTCGAAGCCGGGCTCCTCGTAGTTGTCGTAGCTCAGGAAGAGGTACTGCGGGCAGGTTTCCGCGTACACGGGGAGCCCGCGGTTGCGCGCCTCGGTGACCTTCTCGAGCGCCTCGGCGGCCGAGAGGTGCACGAAGTAGAGCGGAACGTTCGCCATCTCGGCCAGGCAGATCGCGCGGTACGTGGCCTCGGCCTCCGCACGGGCGGGGCGCGTGAGCGCGTGGAACTTGGGGGCGGTGTGGCCCGCGGCGAGAGCGCGCCTCACGAGGACGTCGATGACGTCGCCGTTCTCCGCGTGCATGCACACGGTGCCGCCGTTCTCGCCGGTGCGCAGGAGCGCGCGGAAGATCGACCCGTCGTCGAGCATGAGGACGCCGCGGTAGGCCATGAAGAGCTTGAAGCTCGTCACGCCCTCGCCCACGAGGGAGTCCATCTCGGGCTCGAGGGCTTCCGGAAGGTCGGTGATGATGAGGTGGAAGCCGTAGTCGATCGTGGCCTTGCCCTGGGCCTTCTGCATCCAGGCTTCCCAGCCCTGCCGCAGCGTCTGCCCCTTGTACTGGATGGCGAAGTCGATGATCGAGGTGGTGCCGCCGTGGGCCGCGGCGACGGTGCCCGATTCGAAGTCGTCGGCCGAGGTCGCGCCCCCGAAGGGCATGTCGAGGTGCGTGTGCACGTCGATGCCGCCGGGGATCACGAGCTTGCCCGTCGCGTCGATGCGCCGTGCGTCCTCGACCTCGAGCTTGACGCCGAGCGCGGCGACCTTGCCGTCGTCCACGAGGACGTCGCCCGTCCAGTCGTCGGTGGCCGTGACCACGCGACCACCGGTGA
>CAZXSG010000352.1:0-5242 GCA_964643185.1 uncultured Holophagales bacterium | reverse complement strand
GCGACGATCGTCACGATCGACGTGATCGGCTGGGGCTGGGGGGTGTGGGGCCGCTGAGGAACGGGTGGGGCCGCTGCGGCTTGGGGCCGGAAGACGGAAACGCGCTCGTAACCGGGGGGCTCGGGCTCGGGGCCGAGCCCTCGACGTTGAGGATCGGATCGAAGGCTCCCTGGGCACCCATGATGCTGAAGCCCGACTTCTCGTAGTTGCCGGCCGCGACCGTGAGGTCGAGGGTGTTCTGGAGCGCCAGGGCAATGGCCTGGTCGAGCGAGAGCTCGATGCTCTCTCCGGCGGGGAGAGAGGCCGCCTTACGGGCGCTCAGGTCCACGGGAATCGTGACCTGGGCGTTCGCGGGCACCGCGGGCACGGCCATCAGGGCGGTGAGCCCCAGGGCGACGGCGGCCCTCAGCGGGGCCACGTTCTTGGGGTTCGTTGAATCGGATGGCTTCAATCCTGCCTCCTCGAGTTTCAGCACGGCTCTGAATACGGAAAACCGTAGGAAAAGTTCATTGTGATGGGTCGCAACATTGAGGTCATGACGGGAAGTGGCAGCGGAACCGGCGGTCCCCGTCCACGGTCTCTTTCGGCTCTTCCTCCGCGCAGCGGGGCTGCGCGGATGGACAGCGCCCGCGGAAGGGGCAGCCACGCAGGGCGGGCGGCCCACCTTCCACGGCGTCGGCGGCTCCCCCGCGCTTCCTCTCCGAGGGGTGCGCCGCCGGCTGCGAGGCGAGGAGGAGGCGCGTGTAGGGATGCCGGGGATTCGAGAACAGCTCGCCGGTGGGCCCCTCTTCGACGATCTGCCCGCGGAACATGACCGCGGTGCGGGGCGCGAGGAGCCGCACCACGGCGAGATCGTGGCCGATGAAGAGGTACGCCGGCCGGGACGGCGTGGTTTCCTGGAGCTCGAGGAGGAGGTTGAGAACCTGCGCGCGCACCGAGACGTCGAGCGCCGAGACGGGCTCGTCGAGCACCACGAGGCGCGGCTCGGTGGCGAGCGCCCGCGCGATGCCGATGCGCTGCCTCTGCCCTCCCGAGAACTCGCGGGGCGTTCGCGAGAGAGCCGCTTCGGGCAACCCCACGCGCGCGAGGAGCGCCCGGACGCGCTCGCGGCGCTCCGTCCGCGTTCCCACGCCGTGGATCTCGAGGGGCTCCCCGACGAGCCTCTCGACGGTGAGCCTCGGGTTGAGCGACGTGGCCGGGTCCTGGAAGACGACGCTCATCTCGCGGCGCTTTCTGCGGAGCTCCCCGGCGGGCAGCGCCAGCCAGTCCATGCCGTCGAACGTCACGCGCCCCGCGTCGGCCGCGAGGAGGCGCAGGACGAGCCGCGCCGTGGTCGTCTTGCCGCTGCCCGATTCGCCCACGAGCGCGAGCGTCTGGCCGGGCGGAACGGCAAACGAGACGTTCTGAACGGCCGGGACGGCCGTACCCCGGGCCCCTCCGAAAAGGCCGCGCGCAGCGAAGCTCTTCGACAATCCCTCCACCCGGAGGAGGGACGCGGAAGCCTCGGAGAAAGTTCCGCTCAAGCGGCGCGACCTTCCCCGGAATCGCTGGCCAGGAAGCAGGCCGCGCGCCGAAGGGGCTCGCCCTCGAGCCGGGGCCGCTCGACCCGGCAGCGCTCGAAGACCGACGGGCAGCGCGGCGCGAAGGCGCAGCCGGGAGGCCGGTTGCCGGGCTCGGGCACGTTTCCCGAGATGGCCCGGAGGCGCTGGCCGGGAAGATCCCTCACCGTGGGGCGCGAGGCGAGGAGAGCCCGTGTGTAGGGATGCCGGGGCGCGTCGAAGAGCCCGGACACCGAGGCCTCCTCGACGATCTCGCCCGCGTACATCACGAGCGTGCGGTCGGCCGTCTCGGCCACGACCCCGAGGTCGTGGGTGATGAGGAGAACCGAAAGCCCCAGCGATTCGCGGAGGTCGTGGAGGAGCGCGAGGATCTGGGCCTGGACGGTCACGTCGAGCGCCGTCGTGGGCTCGTCGGCCACGAGGAGCCGTGGCCCTCCGGCGAGGGCCAACGCGAGCATCGCGCGCTGCTTCATGCCGCCCGACATCTGGTGCGGGAGGTCGCGGAACCGCTTCTCGGGCTCGGGTAGCGCCACGCGGGCCAGCCACGTCACGGCCTCGCGCTCGGCGTCCTGGCGGGTGAGGCCACGGTGTCTGCGGAGGACGGCCACCAGCTCCTCGCCCATGCTGCGCACGGGGTCGAGGGCTGCGCCGGGTTCCTGGAACACGAAGCCGATGCCGCCGCCGCGCACGCGCCTCTTGTCGGCTTCGGGGAGCTTCCGGATGTCGCGTCCCTCGAAGACGATCTCGCCCGAGTCCACGCGCACGGGCTCGGGCACGAGGTCGAGGAGCGCGAGGGCCGAGAGGCTCTTGCCGCAGCCCGACTCCCCCACGAGCGCCACGATCTCGCCCTTGCCGATCGCGAACGAGATGCCGTCCACGAGCCGGGCGCGCGCGCCCACGCCTCCGCCAGCCATCGGCACCGAGAGCGTGAGTCCACGGACGTCGAGCAGCCCCTCCACCGTCCGCGATCTTACGGATCTCCTTCGCTTTTCGCCGGACGCTCCGGGCGGGATCCGTGTGCTAGGTTCCGGCCCGATGTCCGAGAAGAAGAAGAACGACAAGAAAACCGCCCCGAAGAGCCGGTTCCTTTCGGGGCGCCGCATCGCTCCGCGCCCCGTGACGGGCAGCGTGAAGGCCGCCGATCTCATCGAGTCGACGTTCTCCGCCTACAACGCCGCGCGCCTTCGCGAAGCCTGCGCGCTGTTCGTGGAGAAGATGCTCGAGGAGGACGTCACGGTCGGCGTCTCCGTCACGGGCGCGCTCACGCCGGCGGGCCTCGGGCTCTCGTGCCTCAACCCGCTCATGAAGGCCGGCTTCATCGACTGGGTCATCTCGACGGGTGCGAACCTCTACCACGACGTCCACCACGGCCTCGGGATGGCGATCCACGAAGGCCGCCCCACGTTCGACGACGTGGCCCTCCGCGAGGAGGGGATCATCCGCATCTACGACATCGTGTTCCCGTACGAGGTCCTCCTCGACACGGACGCTTTCTTCCGCGAGATCCTGCGGGCAAAGGAGTTCCAGCGGTCGATGTCGACGGCGGAGTTCCACAACCTCGCGGGCCGGTACGTGGCCGCGCGCGCCAAGGCCATGGGGCTCGGTGTGGACCAGTCGGTGCTGGCCTCGGCTCACGCGTACGGCGTTCCGCTGTACACCTCGTCGCCCGGGGATTCCTCGATCGGCATGAACGTCGCGCGGCAGGCGCTCGAGGGCGGCGCTTTCGCGTTCGACGTCTCGGCCGACGTGAACGAGACGGCGTCGATCGTGCTCGCGGCCAAGCGCAACGGCGGGAAGAGCGCGGTCCTCATCCTGGGTGGCGGCAGCCCCAAGAACTTCCTCCTGCAAACGGAGCCGCAGATTCAGGAGGTCCTCGGCATCGACGAGGCCGGGCACGACTACTTCCTCCAGATCACCGACGCGCGGCCCGACACGGGCGGCCTCTCGGGCGCGACCCCGGCGGAGGCCGTCTCGTGGGGAAAGATCGATCCCACGAAGCTGCCCGACACCGTCGTCTGCTACCTCGACACGACCGTCGCGCTGCCGCTCCTCACGGCCTACGCGCTCGCGCGCCACAAGCCGAGAAAGAGGCGCCGCCTCTTCGATCAGCGCGTCGCCAACATGGACGCGCTGAGACAGGCCTTCGACGACGCGCAGCACGGCAAGGGCGTGAGCAAGCGGGCACCGGTGGATCGTGTCGAGCAGCTGACGGGCGGAAAGAAGAAGGCGCATGCCGGCTTCCGCTCGCACTCGAGCTTCGGAAAGAAGTAGCCGACCTCGACCCCGAACAAAGAAGCGATTGGCTCGGAGGGGGTTTGGGGGCACCGGCCATGGTGCCCCCAGGAACCTTAGCGGAGCTTCTCGCGCTGCGCGGGAGGCTCCGGCACCGAGAGGACGCCCTCGCCCGAACATCCGGTGAGGGCGTCCAGGATCTCGCCGCTCGAGAGCACACGGTCCGAGCCCTTCGCCCGCTCGAGGATCACGGCGATGCGCTCGGGCGTCGACGCGAATCCCCGCTCGGCGAGCCAGAGGCGCACGTTCGACTCCCCCGACATCGGCCCGACCTCGATCTGCTGCGTCAGCCCGACGAGCGAGGCCGGCACCGCGCTGTAGACGCGATCCGCGAGGTCGTCCTCGCCCAGGGCCCGGGCCTTCAGGATCGCGGCGGCGTGCACGCCGGTGGCCGTGCGGAACGCATCCCGTCCGAACACGGGATAGTTCGAGGGAATCGGCATCCGGAGCGCCTTCGAGGCCGCTGCCACGTATGCGCCGAGCGATGAGAGCCCCTGGGGAAAACCCGTCTGGAACCACCCGAGGAGGTGGAGGTTCACGAGGATCTGGTCGAGCGGCGCGTTGCCCGTCCGCTCGCCCACGCCGAGCGCCGTGCCGTGCACGCGGTGTGCGCCGCTCTCGAGGGCTTCGAGCGCGTTCGCGACGCCGAGGCCGCGATCCTGGTGGCCGTGCCAGTCGATTTTCACGTCGGGGTTCTCGCGGGCGACGACGGTTTTCAGGAAGCCCACGAGAGCCCGCACGCCGCCAGGCGTCGCGTGACCCGTGGTGTCGGCGATGCAGATGCGCGCGGCGCCCGCGCCGATGGCCGCGCCATAGAGCGCTGCGAGGTGCTCGGGACACGCGCGGGTCGTATCTTCCGTGACGAACATGACCTGGCAGCCGCGGTCCCGCGCGAAGCGCACGGCCTTCGCGGCCTGGGCCGCCAGCTTGCCGATCTCCCAGCCTTCGGCGTAGTGGCGGATGGACGACGAGCCCACGAACACGCTCACGACCACGGGACGGCCCACGGACTCGGCGATGTCGAGGATCGGGACGATGTCCTTCTCCAGCGTGCGGGCGGCGCAGAGCGGCTCGAGCGGCAGCCCCGCCGTTTCGATCTCCAGCACGAGGCGGCGAGCCTGCTCCGCCGCCTGCCGGCCCGCCGCGGGGAGGCCCACCTCCACCGCGGAGACCCCGATGAGGGGCATGAGATGCAGGAGCCCGATCTGCTCGGCGATCGACGGTGTCTGCACCGACGGACTCTGGACGCCGTCCCGGAGCGTCTGGTCGAGGAGCCCCGGCGGGGCCATCGGAACGCGCCCGCCGCCTTCGGAGCTCCCGTCGCTGATCAGCGCTCCGGCCGAGCCTTCGCGGTCTTCCTGCACGTTCTCAACCCCCCAATCAACACGGAA
>CAZXSG010000351.1:0-5249 GCA_964643185.1 uncultured Holophagales bacterium | reverse complement strand
CACCGCGGCCATCAGCGACGTCCGGTCGCCGAAGGCCGGCGCGCCGGTGAGCAGCTCGAAGAGCACGAGGCCCAGGCTGTACTGATCGCTCGCGGTGCCGACCGCCTTGCCGGTCAGCTGCTCGGGACTGGCATAGGCGGGCGTCAGCGGCGCGCGAGAGGTCGTCGCCAGACGGTCTGGCTGCAACAGGGTGGCGGTGCCGAAATCCACGACCTTGGCGCGGCCGTCGGCCGTGACGAGGATGTTCGAGGGCTTCAGGTCGCGGTGCACGACGAGGTTCTGGTGCGCGAACTGAACGGCCTCCGCGATCTCGAGGAAGAGCCGGAGGCGGGCCTCGACGTCCAGCTTTCCAGAGGCCGCGTAGTCCGTCGCGGGCACGCCGCGGACGAGCTCCATCACGAGGTAGGGCCGTCCGTCGGGCGTGGACCCGCCGTCGAGGAGGCGCGCGATGCCTGGGTGCTCGAGCCGCGCGAGGATGGTGCGCTCGAGGAGGAAGCGCCGCGCGCTCTCGGGGCCGCCGCCGCCGGGGCGGAGGACCTTGATCGCGACCTCCTGGCTGAACGCGCCGTCGCTGCGTTCCGCGCGGTAGACGGTGCCGAAGCCGCCCATCCCGAGCGTCTCCCGAACGCGGTAGGCGCCCAGCGTCGTGCCGGGGAGAGGGTCGGCGCCGGGCTCGTCGTCCTCGACCTCCGGCAGGAGGTCGAAAAGCGCCGTGGGCGTGTCGAGGAGGCCGCCGTCCGTCGCGCTCGCGGCGACGAGCGCCCGCAGCTCCCCCCGCAGGACCGGATCGTCCGGGAACGCGGCCGCGAGGAAAGCCTCCCGTTCCGCGCCCTCGCGGTCCAGCGCTTCGTCGAGCACCGGCCGCAGGATCTGCCAGGTCTCCGGGCTCATGACGCCGCCGTCAGCTCCTTGAGAAGGAACGCCCGCGCGGCCTGCCAGTCGCGCCTTACCGTGCGGGAGGAGACGCCTCTCTGCTCGGCGACCTCCTCCTCGGTGAGGCCCGCGAAGAACCTCAGCTCCACGAGCTCCGCGAGCCGCGCGTCCAGCTTCTCGAGGCGTTCCAGGCTCTGGTGAATCGTGAGGAGCTCGGCGATGGGCAGCGCCGCGGGCTCGAACGAGGGCTCGCCTCGGGCGTCGTCGAACGCCTCGGGCCGCACCCCGCCGCCCCGCTTCCCGGCGCCGCGCCTCCGGGCCGAGGAGATGAGCACGTGCCGCATTGCCTTGGCCGCGAGCGCGAAGAAGTGGGCGCGCCCTTCGACCCCGAGGTTCGCCGGGTGGGCGAGCTTCAGGTACGTCTCGTGGACGAGCGCCGTGGTGGAGAGCGTCGCGCCCGGCGAGAGGCGCCGCTTCTGGGCGCGGGCCAGCCGCCGCAGCTCGGCGTGGACGGCCGCGAAGACGGTGTTGAAGGCCTCACGGTCCCCGGCCCGCGCGGCGGACAGGGCCTCGGTGATGCCGTCCACGGCGGAAAGAGTGCCATACCTGCTGCTCCCCACCGTGTCCGGTTCTTCCCGCGCTTCGCGTACTCCCCTGTATGCGGATCTCCTTTCGCCTCGCTTTGCTGGCGCTTCTGGTCTTTGCTGCCGCGTCGCCCTCCGAAGCCCAGCCGGTCTCGACGCATCCCAGGCTCTGGGTCACCCAGGCCGACCTGCCGCGCCTGAGGAGCTGGGCGTCGGATTCGAACCCCATTTACCGGGACGGCCTCAAGCGGCTCGCGATTCGCTCCCGCGAGGAGATGGACGCGCGCGAGGTGCCCGGCCCGGATTCCGAGAACGGCGACACGACCTACGTCGACTACCCGGCCGAGATGTACGCCGAGCTCTTCGCGTTCATGTCGCTCGTGTCGCCGGTCGAGTCGGAGCGGCAGGACTATGCCCAGCGGGCCCGCACGCTCCTCATGTACGTGATCGACAAGGCGCTCCCCGGGGTCGCGGAAGGCCAGCCCTACCGCGACACGTACTTCTCGACGCTCGATCGCTCACGCTGGCACGGCGAGGCCTTCGGGCTCACGGTCGACTGGATCTACCCGATCCTCACCGCCGAGGACAAATCGAAGATCCGCACGGTGTTCCTCCGCTGGATCGAAGAGAACAAGAACGCCGCGATCACGGGGCACGATCACCCCGAGCCCGTCGGCGTCGTGAACGACCCGCGCTTGGTGGACGACGTCCACAAGCTCCGCTGGTCGCTCAACAACTACTTCACGGCCCACACGCGGAACGTGGGACTCATGTCTCTCGCGCTGGACGCGTCCGACGATCCCGACGGCTCGCTGCGTGGCGCGCTCGGCAACGCCACGGGTGCCTGGCTGTATGTCTTCGATCGTGCGGTGCGCACCGAAGGGAAGGGCGGCCTCGGCCCCGAGGGCTTCGAGTACTTCCCGCAGACGTTCGGCTACGCCGCGCAGCTCCTTCTCGCGCGTCGCACCTCGGGGCAGGACGCGGTGCCCGCGAACGGACCGCAGTCGACGGTGGTGGGGAACCCGTTCTGGGACGAGGTCGTCTCGGGGATGCTCCATTCGCTCAGCCCGGTGCCGTCGATGTCCGCGAGCGAGGGCCGGGCGGTTTACCTCCCGGCGTGGTACGGCAGCGGTCAGCACTACCTGGCGCAGGACATGATCGGGCTCTTCGGGCCGCTCGGCGTCCTCGACGGACTGCACGGAAACACCGCGCGCCGCGAGGCCAGCCGCTACATCCAGCGAAACATGGCGCCCGGCGGCGCTGCGGACCTCGCGAACCGCACGTACTCGACGAGCGGCTACTTCCAGAACGCGATCCTCTATTTCCTGCTCTTCGATCCGTCCGCCGCGCCCCCGGCCGATCCGCGGCCCAGCCTGCCGCTCTTCCACTTCGCGCCAGGCCTCAACCGGCTCCTCGCGCGCACGAGCTGGGGCCCCACGGCCTCGTGGTTCACGTACAAGCTGAGCTTCAACTCCGTGGACCATCAGTTCGGCGACGGCAACCAGTTCGAGCTCTACCGGAACGGCGAGTGGCTCACCAAGGAGCGCACGGGCTACGACCTCGAGTACGGCGGCTCGCAGAACCACAACACCATTGCCATCCTGAACGACGAGCCCGACCACAACGAACCGTGCGCGTTCCGCGCCATCAACTGGCGGCAGGGCGCGCAGTGGGGACACGTGGCGACGGGCAACCCCAACCTCGTGGCGTGGAGCAGCGACGCGGATTCCACGTACGCGCTCGGCGACGCGCTCAACCTCTACAACTCCGAGCGGGAGTTCTCGACGGACGTGCTCGAAGCGAGCCGCTCGATCGTGTGGCTGCCGCCCGACCACATCGTGGTGTACGACCGCGCGGCCTCGAAGACGGCCAACCGCTTCAAGCGCTTCTGGCTGGCGCTGCCCGGCAACGCGACGACCGCAGGAAACCGCACCACGATGACCTCCCGCGGGGGTCAGCAGCTCATCGTGACGACGCTCCTCCCGGCCGACGCGGAGATCGCCGTGCAGCCGGCCGTCGTGCCCACCGACTGCGGCTTCGAGAACGGCTTCGTGGCGTCGGACGATCCCATCTCACATCAACTGAAGGTCGAGGCCCGCGGCGCGCCGCTCGAGGCCCGCTTCCTCAACGTGCTGCAGGGCGCCGACGGCGGAGCGACGGCCGATCCGGTCACGCTCCTCTCGAGCACGGCGGGGACCCCGTACGCCGGCGCGTTCGTGAAGGGCAACGCCGTCCTCTTCCCGGTGAAGCTCGGTGTGCCGTTCACGTCGCTCACGTACACGGTTCCGGCGCCCGTGGGCCCTGTGATGCACCGCGTCACGGGTCTCACGCCGGGCGCGCGCTACACAGTCTCCACCCAGAGCGCGGGCTCGGGCCACAGTGTGTCGATCACGGCGTCGACTTCGGGTCAGGCGGCGAGCGCGTCCGGCGTGCTGCGCTTCCCCGAGAGCACCACCCCCGTCTCCGAGACGGCGACGCTCGTCGTGCCCATCGTGCTGTCGTCCTCGGGTCTGGGCGGCGCGTTCTTCACGTCCGAGCTGGCGCTCACGAACCGCGGCACGAACGCCGCGCAGCTCGCGTTCTCCTACACCGCGGCGTTCGGCGACGGCACCGGCAGCGCGACGGCGAGCCTCGCCGCGGGCCGGCAGCTCATCGTGCCCGACGCCATCGAGTACCTCCGCTCGATCGGCGTGCCGCTGCCCGCGAGCGGCAACCGCGGCGGAACGCTCCGCGTGACGTTCACGGGTCTGTCGTCCGCCAACGCCGGGGCGGTCACGGCGCGCACGACGTCGCTCGTGGCTGAGGGACGCGCGGGGCTCGCGTACGCCGGGGCCTCGTCGACGGCGCTCCTCACGGGTCCCTCCTGGATCTACGGTCTCAGGCAGAACGCCGTCGACCGCTCCAACGTCGCGGTGCTCCACGCGGGCGGTCCCGAGAGCGGCGACCTCACGCTGCGGCTCTCGGTGCGTCCCGCAAGCGGCGGCGCGCTCGTGACGCTGCCCGAGATCACGCTCGCTCCCGGCGGCTTCAGCCAGATCTCCCAGGTGCTCGCATCCAACGGACTGAGCCTCGCCGAGGGCGCGGTGCGCATCGAGCGCATCGCGGGGAGCGCAGCCTACTTCGCGTACGGAGTCACGAACGACCAGGCGAACGGAGACGGCTCGTTCATTCCGCCTGTGCGCGAGGAGCCTGCGTTCTCGCCCGCGAGCCTCACGCTCCCGGTGCTCGTGGAGGCGGGGAGCTTCACCAGCGAGCTGGTGCTGGCCGAGAGCGCGGGACGGGCCCGCACGCTCGACCTTCGCTTCGTGGCCGCGGGCGTGACCACGGCCGATCACACGGCGCGTTTCACGCTCTCGCTCGGCGCGAACGAGCAGCGCTCGATCCCGGCGATCGTCGACTTCATGAGGCAGCAGGGCGTCGCGGGAATCGGCGCGCCGGGCGGCTTCAGCGGGGCCCTCTTCATCACGTCGAGCGGCGGCGCCGGCGGACTCTTCGCGGGCGCGCGGACGTCGGCTCCGGGCGGCGGCGGGGCCTACGGAGTCTTCTATCCCGCGACGCCCGCGGGGCGCGCGTCGAACGGACCGGTGTGGCTCTACGGAATCCAGCAGACAGGCGAGGCCCGCACGAACCTCGCGCTCGTGAACACGGGCGAAGCGGGCGCGACGGCGAGCACGTTCCGCATCGAGATCTTCGACGGTGTGACGGGGGCGCTCGCGCGCACCGTCGACGGCATCACGGTCGACGCCTTCGGCTGGACGCACGTCGGCCCGCCCCCCGCGACGTACGCCCCGC
>CAZXSG010000350.1:0-5255 GCA_964643185.1 uncultured Holophagales bacterium | reverse complement strand
GTGCCCCAGCATGAGCTGAACGGCGCGCAGGTCGGCGTCGTGGTCCACGAGGTGCGTCGCGAACGCGTGGCGTAGAACGTGAGGCGAGACGGCTTCGACCGGCAGGCCCGCCGAGAGCGCGGCCAGCTTCAGCGCGTTGAAGATCGTCTGCCGGGTCACGTGCCTTCCCTTCGAGCCGGGGAACACCCAGGGCAGGGCCGCGTCTTCGGGCTGGCGGCTTACGACCTCGAGGTGCCGGAGAACCCAGCGCGCCGAGGAGTCGGCAATCGGGATCAGACGCTCCTTGCTGCCCTTCCCGCGCACGACGACGAACCCGTCGGCGAGGTGAAGGGACTCGCGCCGCAGACTGGCGAGCTCGGAAACCCGGAGCCCGCAGGCGTAGAGAAGCTCGAAGAGCGCGCGGCCCCGTTGGCCCGGCGGCGTGGAGGGCTCCGGGGGTCGCGGCGGCCGGGTGACCTCGTCCTCCGGGCGGAGCTTCGGAAGGACCGCCCAGCGCCGAGCGTTCTCGAGGTCCGAGGTGGGGTCCTCGGCCAGGATCTTCTCGGCGGCGAGGAAGCCGAAGAAGCCTCGCAGAGCCGACGTGGCGCGGGCAAGGGACCTCGGCGAGGCGCCCTCGCCCCGGCGTTCCGAGAAGTACTCCACGAGGACTCCCCGATCGACGGCGGCCGTCTCCATCCTCACCCCGGCCAGAAAGCGGCCGAACGCGAAGAGATCCCGGCGGTAGGCGTCGAGCGAATTGCGTGCGAGGCCCTTCTCGACGGCCAGGTAGTCGAGGAACAGAGGCACGTGCCGCACGAAGTACGGCGTCTTCGGATATTCCTCGTCCACCACCTGGATTGTACGGACGCCGGCCCCGTGGCGCCGCTCTACGACCCCTGCAGGACCTCGAGAAGGTCCGAGAGGATGTGCGCGGTCGCGCCCCAGATCGCGTGGCCGTGGTAGTGGTACACCTTGGTGCGCACCGGCCGGCCCTTCCAGGTGATCTCCTGCTCCTCGGTCGCGAGCGGGTTCACGAGGTAGGAGATGGGGATCTCGAGGATCTTCTCCACCTCGATCTCGTCGGGCTTCCACTCCACAGGGTATGGAATCGCCCCCACGAAAGGTGAGATCCGGAAATCGGTCACGGTCACGAGCGGCGGCAGAGCCCCGAGGATCTTGACCGTGTCCCTGGGAACGCCGATCTCCTCCTCGGTCTCGCGCGTCGCGGTGACCCAGAGATTCTCGTCCGAGGGCTCCTTGCCGCCGCCCGGGAACGAGATCTGTCCCTTGTGCTTCTTCACCTTCTCGGTCCGCTTCGTGAAGAGCGTGAACAGCTCCTTGTCGCGCACGTAGAGCGGCACGAGCACCGCGGCATCGCGCACGCTCGCCGCCCCGCTGCCCTCCGTGAGAATCGGATCCCGCTCAGGCCACGGCCGTTCCAGCTTCTCGCGGACCTGGTCGAGCCAGGTCGTCCCCTCGGCCACCCTAGACCTCGTCCGCCGCTTCGCCGGGCGTTGCCGAGGTCTTCCGTTCCTTGGCGGCCTTCGCACCGTGCTTCACGAACGATTGGAGGTACGCCTCGACGTACCCGTCGAGGTCGCCGTCGAGCACGCGGTCCGCGTCGCCCATCTCGAAATTCGTGCGGTGGTCCTTCACCATCCGGTACGGCGCGAGGACGTACGAGCGGATTTGCGAGCCGAAGCCGATCTCCATCTTCGTGCCCGTGCGCGCGGCGTCCTTCGCCAGGCGCTCTTCGACGGCCTTCTGATACAGCTTCGAGCGCAGCACCTTCATCGCGAAGTCGCGGTTTTTGTGCTGCGAGCGCTCGTTCTGGCAGCTCACCACGATGTTGGTGGGCAGGTGCGTGATGCGGATGGCCGAGTCGGTCTTGTTGACGTGCTGGCCGCCCTTGCCGCCCGCGCGAAACGTGTCGACCCGGAGGTCCTTGTCGTTGATCTCGATCTCGATCGTGTCGTCGATCTCGGGGGCGACGTGCACCGCCGCGAACGAGGTCTGCCGGCGGGCCGCGGCGTCGAACGGCGAGATCCGCACGAGACGGTGGACGCCGTGCTCGCCCTTCATGTGGCCGTAGGCGTACTCCCCTTCGAACCGCAGAGTCGCGCTCTTGATGCCCGCGTCGTCGGCGTAGGTCACCTCGAGGACGTCGGTCTTCCAGCCCTTCTTCTCGCCATACCGGATGTACATGCGCATGAGCATGTCCGCCCAGTCCTGAGCCTCGGTGCCGCCCGCTCCGGCATTGATGTCGACGAGGGCGGGCATGGGGTCCTCGGGGTCGGTCAGCTTGAACGTCAGCTCGAGGCCGCGCGCCCAGCTGCCCGTCTTGGCCAGGGCGGCGTCGGCATCGGCGGCGACGTCCTCACCTTCCTTGATGAACTCCGCCAGGACCTCGAGCTCTTCCTTCCGTTCGACGATGGCCTTGTCGTCCAGGAGGACCCTCTCCGCCCGCTTGAGCTGCTTCAGGATCTCCTGGGCACCGGCCGCATCGTTCCAGAAGCCGGGCTCCTGCGTGCGGAACTCCAGCTCGGCCTTTTCGCGTTCCGCTCGGGCGACGTCAAAGATAGCCCCGGAGGGCATTCACCGACGACGCAAGGGCGAGAAGCTTCTCGATTCTCTCTTCGTTCATTCGCGTGGGATCCTCTCCGCCGCCCGCACGCCGTGGCGCGATTCAGGTGGCGACGCGACTTCGGGGCTTGAAGAAGCGCGCGCGGAGGATAGCGGCGAGCCACACGAGACCGCAAACGCCGGGCACCCAATCACCGACCCACGACGCGAACGGCGTCGTCCGCGCCCCGACCGGCACGGTGACCGAGAAGCTGCCCTTCTGATCCGGCCCGATCACCTGGAAGCCCTCCCCTGTCTCGCGGACGAACCCGCTGATCCCGGTCACCGCCGCACGCACCATGGGCCGGCCCGTTTCCACGGCCCGGAGCGCGGCCGCCTGCCAGTGCTGCTGCCTCGCCCCGGACGTGCCGAACCAGGCGTCGTTCGTGAGCGTGAAGAGCACGCCGGCCCCCGCGGCCACCTGCGCGCGCCCGATCCACGGATAGGTCACCTCGTAGCAGACGAAGCCTCCCAGCCGGGTGCCTCGAAAGGGAATCGCGACGGCCCGCTCGCCCGCTGAAAAAGACGAGGGAATCGCGCGCGTCAACGGCTTGATCTTTCCGAGGACTCCGCGGAACGGGACGTACTCACCAAAGGGCACGAGCCGGAGCTTCAGGTAGGGAGGCAGCACGGGCCCGTCGGCCGTCACCAGGAGCGCCGCGTTGTAGAACGGCGCGTCGTCGCTCTCGGGGAGATCGGTCCACACCGTGTTCAGGAGAATCGCGACGTCGTGCTGCCGGCAGAGCCGCTGAACGTCCTCGCGCAGCCGCGGCGACCACGGCCAGTGATACGGCGACGCGCTCTCGGGCCAGAGCACGAGGTCGACCTTGCGGCCCGACATCGCGATGAGCTCGGAGGTCGAACGCAGCAGGTCGGCATAGATGCGCTCCCGTTGTCCCTGATCCCAACGGAGCTGCTGGGGAATGTTCGGCTGAACGACGCCGATCTCGAGCGTGCCGGCCAGGATCTCGTTGCCGAGGGTCTTCCGGCGGACGTTTCCGAGGAGCGCCGCGACGAGGGTGACCGCCAGGGCTCCGAAGAAGTACATGAGGCGCGCCCTTCGCCAGTCGTCGCGAATTCCGAGATAGAGGAGTGTCGCGACGAGCACGACCAGCATCGAGACGAACGTCGCGCCGCCGAACGAGGCGGCCTGCACGAGATCCGGCGTTTCCGTGAGCGGGTTCGCGAGGAGCGCCCACGGAAAGCCGCCGAACCAGTACGTGCGGACGATCTCCTGGAAGCCCCACGCGGCAGGCCAGACGAAGAGAAGGCTGGGAAGCGGTTGTGGCTCGAGCGCCGCCACGCCGGCCGCCATGAGCGCGAACGGCACGCCGAGAATCAGGCTCACGGCGACGACCGCCAGGCCGGCGAGAAACCACGACACCTCGCCGTACGTGTGCGCCGTATGCGCGATCCACGGCATCGTGACGAGCCAGAACGCCATGCCGAAAACCTGACCCGTCACGAACGCCGGGCCCGGCCGGTCTCCGTCGACCGCGGCGAAGAACGGCAGCAGCGCGATCGCGAGCAGCGGGAGGTACCCGAACGGCGGAAACGTGAGGCCGAGGAGACCGCCTCCCGCCGCCGCGCAGAGGAGGCGCGCCCGCCGCGACTCGGGAAGCGGGATCACGTCCTGGGGCTCGCCTGGGAGAGCGCCTCTTCGGCCCTGTAGGACGATCGGACGAACGGCCCCGCGAAGACAAACCCGAACCCGAGTGCGCTGCCCCGTTCACGAAGACTCTCGAAGCGCGCGGGCGTCGCGTACTCCACGACCGGGAGGTTCCACGCCGAGGGGCGCAGATACTGCCCCACCGTGACGACGTCGACGCCCGCTTCGCGGAGCGCGCGAAAGACGTCGACCACCTCGTCGTCCGTTTCGCCGAGGCCCAGCATGAGACCCGACTTCGTGGTCATTTCGGGATACCGGCTCTTCACGCGGGCGAGAAGGCCCACCGAGCGTTCGAAGCCGGCCTTCGGCCGCACGGAGTCGTAGAGGCGCGGGACGGTTTCCACGTTGTGGTTGTAGACGTCGGGGCCCGCGTCCGCCACGGTATCGATCTGCTCCGCGACGCCCTGGAAGTCCGGCGTCAGAACCTCCACGCCGCGGGTCTCGTCGTCGTCCTTCAGCGCGCGGATGACCTTTGCCCAGTGGGCCGCTCCGCCGTCGGGCAGATCGTCGCGGTCCACAGAGGTCACCACCACGTGGCGGAGTCCGAGCTCCTTCGTGGCGCGGACGACCTCCGCCGGCTCGTCGGGGTCGAGCGGCTTCGGGCGTCCCGCCTCGATATGGCAGAACCCACACGCTCGGGTACACACGTCGCCGCAGATCAGGAAGGTCGCCGTCTTGCGCTCGAAACACTCCGTACGGTTCGGGCAGCGGGCCTCCTCGCAAACCGTATGGAGCCCCCCCTTGCGCATGAGCGACTTCATCGCGTGGAGATCCGAGAGCCTCAGCTTCTTCTCGCGAATCCATTCGGGGAGGGCCGGCTGGCCGAGTGTCGGAAGAGGACGTGCCATCCGCTGATCCTACGGCGCGTTCGACACGATCGGTTTTTTCACCGACTTGTCGGCCTCGACGACCTTCTTCGCCGCGGCGTCCGCCCGCGCCTTGTCGGAATACGGGCCCACCCTCACCCGGAACCAACCGGTCTTCT
>CAZXSG010000349.1:0-5270 GCA_964643185.1 uncultured Holophagales bacterium | reverse complement strand
CCTCGCGGGGCGCACGTACACGCGGGTGTCCGCGTACCTCGTCAGGGTCTCGGGAAACCCCGACCTGGCCTCGGACCTCACGCAGGAAGCCTATCGCAAGGCCTGGCAGAACCTCGACTCCTTCGACGGCCGCTCGCAGCTCGCCACCTGGATCACCCGCATCGCCTACACGACGTACCTCGACCACGTGAGGAGGCCCCGGCTCTTCACGCAGCTCTCCGAAACCACGCACCCGCCGCACGACCCGGCAATGCCCGCGCTCGAAGCCCTGGAGCAGAAAGAGGTCGAGGAACGGCTCCGGGTGGCTGTGCTCGACCTGCCCGAGGAGCTGCGCTTCTCGGTGACCGCGCGCTTCTGGGGAGAGCTGCCCGTCGACGAGATCGCGCGCCTCTCGGGCATCACCGGAGTCGCCGTGAGAAAACGCCTCGCCAGAGCCTACGCCGCGCTGAAAGGCGCGATCGAGGGACGGAACACATGAGCGCCCCGAACCCAGACATCGAAGACCTCCTGACGCCGAAGAAACGCCCCGAGCCGCCCGCGGACCTCCTGCGGAAGCTGGAGGCCCAGATCCCCGAGAGGTTCACCCACCAGGAGAACCCGCGTCCCAGGCCTGCGGACGCGCCGCCCCGGCGCCGCTCCCCGGCCTGGACGGCCTTCACCGCCGTCACGGCCGTGGCCGCCGTGCTCCTCGCGTTCCTGTTACTCCGTCAGACGGAGCCTCCACAGAGCCGGCCCACAGTCGTCGCCGAGAGCCGGCCGACCGCTCCGGCTGTGACCCTGACCGAACCCGAGCCCGTCATCGAGACCCCGGCCCCAGCTGTGGCGCCGAAGAAACGCGCGCTGGCCCCGGGCCGCGCGTTCAGCAAGGTCGTCGGGGCCGAGAAGTCTGGCGTGATCGTTCCGTCGCCGCCGCCGTCGGGATCCAGCGTGCAGCAGAACATGTGGAACATCGACGGCATCAACACCATCCCGGAACACGAGGGCGCCCTCCTCGTTCAAGTGAAGGACGCTGCAGGCACGCCCATTCCAGGAGTATCCGTGCTCGTCGAGGGATCCCCGATCGGAGCCAAGCGCCTGGTGTCGAATGCCGAGGGAGTCGCTGTGGCGCGTGATCTCCAGGCCGGCGGCTATTTCGTGACGGCCGAGCTGAGCGGCTTCCAATCCGTGCAGTCGTCTGTCGAGGTTCCCGCCGGCGACACCGCCCGGGCACAGGTGCAGATGTCGCTCGCCAGCGTGGCATCCTCCGTCGTGGTCTCGGGAGAGGCACCCGTCGTCGACGCCACGTCGCGGAGCTCCCTGGAGCTCTTCGACGCCGCGCCCCGAAAGACTCTCCTTTCCGAGCGCGTCTACACGGCACCGGGAGTGCTGGCCCCCGCGCCGAGCGCCGGCGGCACGGCAAAGCGCGAGACCGATCCCGTCGACGAGCCGAAGGGGCCGCTCTTCTTGAAGCTGTACGGTGTGAACGGCTTCCACGACACGAGCGGCGAGATCCTCTCGTCGTTCGACCTCGAGGCGCCCGGGGACTCGTATGCCCTGACCCGGAGCTTCCTCCGCGCGGGCACGAAGCCCCCCGCCGGCTCCGTTCGCACCGAAGACTTCGTCAACGCGTTCGCCCGCGCGAAGCCCACTGTGAAGGGTGACGTCGAGCTGTCGATCGAAGGAGGTCCGGTCCCCTCGCCGCGAGGCGCGTCGTATCGCTACGTACGGCTCCAGCTCTCGACGTCCGCGCTCGATTCCGACCCGCTCGAGACCTCCGTGAGGGTCGAGTTCGATCCCCGCTCGGTCGCCCGGTTCCGGCTGATCGGTCATGACCGGCTCGAAGCGGGTGAGGGAGAGACCGTCCGCGGGATCCGCCTCCCGCCCGGCTCCGTGCGCTCGGCCCTCTACGAGATCCAGCTCGAGCCGACGCCTTCGGGGGGGCCTCTGGTGACGCTGCGGGTCCGCGTGAGGCCGATGGAGCCCTCGAAGCTCGACGAGAAGAAGCGCTCATTCATGACCTGGCAGCTCTCGAGCCGCTGGGAGAAGACCTCGGCCCCCTTCCGCGCGACGGTCCTCGCGTCCCGTTTCGCCGAGGTTCTGAAGTCCTCCCCCTGGGCGCGGGACGTGAGCCTCGCGGAACTCTCGAAGGAGGCTCAGGCCCTGTCGCACGAGCTGCCCGACGACGAGGCGCTCGGGGAGCTGGCCGAGGTGATCTCGCTCGCGGCCGGCCTCGGAGAGTCGAAATAGACTCTCCGGAAGATGGCCATGTTCGTCCACCTCACCCCCGAGCCCCTCGCCGAGCGCATCCGGCGCAACGGCATCACGACGCTGCGGAAACCTCGTCCCGGATTTCCCGGAGGCATCTTCGCGGTTCCGGTGACGAGGAATTTCTACGTCTCCCATCAATGGCTTCGCGAGCTCAAGCGCGACGGTCAGCGCACGATCGCCGCGGTGTACTTCCGCATCGACGACGACACGACCGTCTGGGTCGGCCATTACAACTCCCCCGCCCGGGCCATGACCGCGGCCGAGGCGGTGGCCGAGTTCATGTCGAGCGAGAGCCGCGAGGGGTGGCAGGTGGTGATCCCGGAGCGGATCGACTCGAGAAAGATCACTCGGATCCGAGCGCTCCGGCAGCTCATCGGCTGGCGATACGCCCCGGACGCGAAGGGCCAGCTCCCGTTCTGTACCTGCGACTACTGCACGGCCGGCGACATCAAGGCGTCGCGGCTCCGGGCGAGGGGCGAGGAGATCGGGAAGAAGAAGCAGGCCGCCTCGAAAACGTCGCCGCCCCCGTCAGGCGATCGCGAGACATAGGTCTTCCGAAAGCCGCAGGTCACTCGCGTACTCGAGGTGGAGCACGCGGCGCGGCGCACCGCTCTCGGACTTCGAGGAGGCGTGCACGAGGAGCGGACGCATCACGAGGACGCTCCCCGCAGGCACGACGGCGAGCTGGGGCTCGCCCGCGGCAAGGAGCCGAGCGATCTCGTCGTCGCCGAGAACGCCGTTTCGATGGCTCCCGGGCAATACCCGCAGCGATCCATTCGTGGGCGTCGAGTCGGTGAGGGAGAGCCGTAGCGCCACGACGCGCTCGAGCGCCCACGAAGGCGCGTGCGCGTACACGACGCCGGCTTTCGAAGACCACGGCCCCCAACCCGGAAGCTCGTGCCTCCTTTCGAGCGGCAGAGCGGTGTCCTGGTGCCAGACGACGAGCCAGTTCGCCGTGCGCGACTTGTCGAAGAGCGTCGCGCGAAACGGGACCGCTCCCGTGCCGAGCACGTCCCTCGCCAGATCGCGCAGCCTCGGGTGGAGGGCGAGGTCCAGCACCTCCGGCCTCCCGAGGAGATGCCGCATGCCGGCTCGCAAGGGCCCCGTCGACGCAAAGGACTCGGCCAGCGTCCGCGTCTCGCTTCCCGGGAACACACCTGGAACGACGGCGAATCCGTTTCGAGAGACTTCCTCGCGCATGCGCCTTCTTGCACCTCACCCCGGTGCTGGCTATGGTGCCCGAAAGGGAACGCCGTGAAGCTCGTCATCCAGATCCCGGCCTGGGACGAAGAGGAGCACATCGCTGCCGCGGTGCGCGAGCTGCCGCGGCACGTCGAGGGTTTCGACATCGTGGAGGTGCTCGTCATCGACGACGGGTCCACCGACCGCACGGCCCAGGTCGCGAAGGAGGCCGGTGCCGACCACGTGCTGCGCCTCCCGGTGCATCAGGGCCTCGCGACGGCCTGGCGGGCGGGCCTCGACGCGTGCCTGAGGCTCTCGGCCGACGTCATCGTGTCGACCGACGCGGACCGCCAGTACGCCGCGGAAGACATCGGCAAGCTCGTCGCCCCTCTTCTCGCCGGCGAGGCCGAGATCGTCGTGGGCGATCGCGGCGTCGCGACCAAGGAGGACTTCTCCGCCGGTAAGCGCGTGTTCCAGCGCCTCGGGTCGTGGGTGGTGCGCAGGGCCTCCGGTACCGACGTGCCCGACGCGACCTCGGGCTTCCGGGCGCTGACCCGCGAGGCCGCGCTCCGGCTCAATGTCTTCTCGCGCATGACCTACACCATCGAGACGCTCATCCAGGCCGGCAACAAGGAGATGAAGGTCGCCGCGGTGCGCGTGGGCACGAACCCCGCGGTGCGCCCGTCGCGCCTCTTTCGCAAGAGCTGGCACTACGTGCTCATCCAGGGCGCCAACATCCTGCGCATCACGGCGCTCTACAAGCCGCTCCCCGTGTTCTTCGGCCTCGCGACGCTCCTCGGGAGCGCGGGCTTCGTTCTCGTGCTGCGCTACGTGTACTTCGTCGTGATCGACCGCAACCCGGCCGGGCATATCCAGTCGCTGCTCCTCGCGGCGGTGCTCTTCCTGGCCGCGGTGACGTCGTTTCTCACCGGCCTCCTCGCCGACCTCATCTCGATCAACCGGCGCCTTCTCGAGGAGATCCTCGTGCACGAACGCCGCCGAGAGGCCGAGCGCGAGCGCCGTTGAACGAAGCGCTCGAACGGCTCGTCGCGGCGGACCTTCGCTACATCACCTTCGGCGCGCTCGTGTATGCCCTCGCGTACCTCGCCCGGGGCCTGAGGCTCAACCTCGTGCTGCCGGCGGCCGATCGCCTTCCGTTCCTCCGCGCGTTCTCGCTCTCGGGCGCCGCCGTGTTCCTCCTCCAGGTGGTGCCGTTCCGCGCCGGCTCGGGCGCCGCGTGGGTGATGCTGAAGCGCGCTCTCGGCAAGAGCTGGAGCCGCGCGGCCGCCGTGGCCGTGCTCGTGAAGGTGATCGACACCGCGGTGATGCTGCTCGCGGGCCTCCTGGGCGCCGCGTTCGTGGGCCTCCGCCGCGGGTCGCCCGTGATCGGGCAGGGCGCGCTCGTGCTCTCCTTCGCGACGATCCTGGGCCTCGTGCTGCTGCCGCGCTTCGGCGGCGCGGTCTGTGCGAGGCTGGCGAAGAGGCTCGAGAAGAAGCCGCGTCTCGCCTCGGTTCTGGGGGAGCTCGCGATCGGGCTCGAGACGGCACGTCAGAAGCCGGTGCTCTACGCCGCGGCCTTCCTGCCGGCCATGCTCTTCACGGCCGGCCACCTCGTTTCGCTGTGGCTCCAGATCCGCGGCCTCGGCTACGACGTGCCTCTTTCGAGCATCGCGTGCGCGAGCGGGGCCTCGCTCCTCACGACGGCCACCGTGCCGGCGCCGGTGGGTACGTTCGGGCCCATGGAAACCGGCTTCGCGGCCGGCCTCGCGCTGGACGGCGTCCCGCTCATGACGGGGCTCTTCCTGGGCGCCTGCGTGCACCTCGTGTCCACGGCCGTCGCC
>CAZXSG010000348.1:0-5279 GCA_964643185.1 uncultured Holophagales bacterium | reverse complement strand
GGCGTGTAGGCCGTGAGGAACTCGCCGCGCGTGAGGAGCTGCGAGACGAACGCCGGGGAGTGATGCGAGTAGAGGCCCCCTCCGAGGAACGACGCGTAATCCGAGAGGTTGGCGTTGCGGGCGGCGAGGGCCCCCAGGTCGCGCCGCACCTCGAGCTCGCTCGCGGGGGGCGGGAGATCGGGGGGCGTGGTGCGATAGACCTCGTGGGGCACGGTGGCGAAGAGGTCGTCGATCGAGGCGGCGCCCACCGCAGCGAGCAGCCGGGCTCGCTCTTCGGGGCTGTGGGGTATGTAGCGCATGGACCCTTTCCGGCGTCCGCTACGCGGGTGGCCCGCGGAGACGCCACCCAAATCTCCGATGGGGATCTAGAGGAGGATGTCTCCCTTACTTGGCCTCTTCCTCGAGGAACTTCTCGTAGTCGGCGACCTTCATGAGGCCCTCGAGCTCGACGTCGGAGGCCATCTTGATGCGCACGAGCCAGCCATCGCCGTGGGGATCCTCGTTCACCGCGTTGGGCTCCTCGGCCAGCGTCGCGTTGATCTCGAGGATCTCGCCCGCGACGGGCAGGAAGAGCTCCGAGACGGCCTTGACCGACTCGATGGTGCCGAACTCCTGGTCGGCGTCGAAGAGGTCGCCCACGCCGGGCAGGTTCACCATGACGACCTCACCGAGCTCCTTCTGAGCGTGGTCGGTGATTCCGATCGTGGCGTTGTCGCCTTCGACACGAACCCATTCGTGGCTGAGTGAGTAATACCTGTCGTCCGGATACGCGCTCATCGAATCCTCCCTAAAACCTTTCAGCTCTTTCTCTTGTAGAACGGTGTGGGGACGACGACGGCGGGCACGGCCTTGCCCCGGATGTCGACGAGGAGCTCCGTGCCGACGGCGATGGAATCGATGGGCACGTAGGCGAGCCCGATCGCTTTTCCCACCGTGGGGGTCTGAGTCCCCGAGGTGACGATCCCTGCGCCGCCGGTCTTCGCGACGGTGAGCGGATGGCCGTGCCGCGCGATGCCGCGCCCCGTCATCTCGAAGCCCACGAGCTTGCGCGTCAGCCCGGCTTCCTTCTGCGCGAGGAGCGCCGCGCGCCCGTTGAAGTCGCCCTTCTTGAGCCGGACGATCCAGCCGAGGTCGGCCTCGAGCGCCGTCGTCGTGTCGTCGATGTCGTTGCCGTAGAGTGAGAGCCTGGCCTCGAGGCGCAGCGTGTCGCGCGCGCCGAGACCCGCGGGGATCACGCCGTCGGCCTTGCCGGACTCGAGCATCGCGTCCCAGATGGTCGCGGCCGCGTCCGCGGGGCAGTAGACCTCGAAGCCGTCCTCGCCCGTGTAGCCCGTGCGCGACACGATGCACCTCACGCCGCACACGTCACCCCACGCGAAGCGGTAGTAAGTGATGTCCGCGAGCGGCACCGAGACGAGAGGCTGCAGCACCTTTTCGGCAACAGGACCCTGGAGCGCGAGCTGACCCCACTCGGGCGACTCGTCGGTGATCGTCACGCCGTCCTGTTCCGCGGCCTTCGCCCAGGCGACGTCCTTCGGCGTGTTCGACGCGTTCACGACGAGGAGGTAGTCGTCCGCGGCGATGCGGTACGTGAGGAGATCGTCCACGAACGTGCCCCGGTCCGTGAGGAACGCGGAGTACTGGATCTTGCCGTCGTCGAGCGCGGCGACGTCGTTGCAGGTCAGCCGCTGCACGACCTCGAAGGCCTTCGGGCCCTTCACGCGGATCTCGCCCATGTGCGAGACGTCGAAGAGGCCGGCGCGCGTGCGCACGGCGTTGTGCTCGTCGGCAAGACCCGTGTACTGCACGGGCATGTCCCAGCCGCCGAACGGAACCATCTTGCCCCCGGCGGCCCGATGGCGGTCGTTGATCGGAGTCTTCCGCAGGGGTTCGTTCGTGATGTCGCTCATTGAACGGAGAGGACGATAGCAGGGCGTGTGACACCGCGAAAAGGGGCGAAGGCATAATCCACCTGACTCATGTCGTCCTCACGCGAATCGGATCTCAACGTCCTCACCGAGGGCCTCGCTCATCGAACGTTCGACGGCACCGAGGAGATCCTCGACACGCCCGATTTCCCCGCCGAGGTGTACATCCTCATCGGCGGCTCGGCGACGCTCGCGGCCGAGACGCCGTTCGGCCCGCACCCGGTCGCCAGGCTCGAGGCGCCCGTCGTGGTGAACCTCCGGCGGGCGTTCGGTGGGGCGCCCGGCCTCACGCGGCTCCAGCCCGCGCCCGGCGCCGCGGCGGCCGTGCTCCCCTCCGGCGACGCGCACGCCTTGCTCTTCGATCCCTCGCCTCGCGGCCAGGCGTTCCGGAGGCTCGCGCTCGCGAGCATCGTGACGCACGTCCGCGAGACGAACGACGCGATGACGAAGTTCTTCGACTCGCTCACGTCACGTGTGAAGGACACCGTCCGCGATTCGGGCGAGTTCAAGGCGGCGGGCAAGGCCGTGGAGATCGACCTCGCGAAGGTGTACGACCTCTTCGACGCCGCGGGCCTCAACCCGAGCGGCCTGCCGGATCTCGGTCTCCAGGCGCGGCACCTCGACGCGACGGAGGTCCTCGTGAAGGCGGGCACCCCGGGCGACGCCGCGTTCCTCCTCGCGGAAGGCCGTCTCCGCGTTTCGATCCGCATCCCGGGTGTCGGTGAGGCGGCCCTCGCCGTCCTCAACGCGGGCGAGATCGTGGGCGAGATGGCTCTCATCGACGACGCGCCGCGCTCGGCCGACGTCTTCGCGCACGAGGGTCCGGCGCTCGTCTACGTGCTTTCGCGGCACGTCTTCCGCAAGCTCCTCGAGACGGGCGATCCGGCGGGCGCTCCGCTGCTGGCCGGTATCACGATCGCCCTCTCCCGCCGCCACGAGGAAGCCATCCACAAGGCCGCCGCGTTCCGGGTCATCGCCGGTCCCTTCTGATAGCCGCGGTCCGGTAGGACCGCTTAGGGATCTCGCCCACGGCGAGATCCCGGGCATATAGTCGTCTCATGCGCGCTTGGCTGACGACAGCGCTCGCCGCCCTCCTTCTCGCTTCGCCGTCCTTCCAGGCGCGGGCCGCGTCCCCCTTCGGGTCTTCCGCCGCGAGCCCGGAGGACTACGTGATGGCGAAGCTCGATACCCACCGGGTCGTCCTCCTCGGCGAAGCGCACTGGGTGAGACACGATGCGCAGCTCGTCGCCTCGCTCGTCCCACGCCTCGCGGACCGGAACGTGGTGCTCGCGATGGAAACCGTGCCCGCGAGCGAACAGGCGGCCGTCGACCGTCTCCTCTCGGCGCCGGTGTGGGACGCTGCCGCCGCCATGCGCGTGATGCGGGCCGCCGCGTGGCCGTGGCGGGAGTACCTCGAGATCCTCCGCGCGGCGTGGGAAGCGAATCGCAAGTCCCCGGGCGCGCTCCGTCTGGTCGCGCTCGGCCCCGGCGACGACTGGCGCGAAACGCTCCTGAAGTCCAAGGGCATGACGTACGACCAGTTCATGGCCGACCTCGTCCTGGCCGAAACGTCGAAGCGCCGGCGGGTGCTCGTTTATTGCGGAATCCACCACGCGTTCACCCGATATCAGCAGCCGGAGCTGGATGTCGAGGGACGCGCCACGAAGTTCATGGACCGCACCGGCAACATCCTCCGGCGGAACCTCGGACAGCGCGTCTTTCTCATCACGCTCCACCGTCCGGTCTGGCGCGGCAAGGAGCCCTGGACGTACGGACTGCCCCAGGGCGGCGCGATCGACTGCCTGGCCGCGGGAAACGGTGCCCCCGTCGGTCCGGTAGGACCGCTTCGGGATCCCTTCGGGATCCCCGTCGGCTTCGACGTGGCCGGCACGCCGATCGGCGACTCGCTCGTCGAAAAGGACGTTTACTACGCGCACGGTTACGCGGCGCTAAGGTTCGGCGAGATGACCGACGGCTACGTGTGGACGCGGCCGATCGAGGACTACAAAGACGTGAGCCTCATTCCGCTCGCGGAGTTCGCGCCCGACGAGGCGGCGCTCCTGGAGGTCGCTTCCCACAATCCCTTCGCAGGCGAGAAGGGTCTCGACGCGGGGAAGCTGAGGGAGCTGTGGGACGCGGAAGCCAGACGCCGGGCGGACGTTCTCGCGAGCCGCCGCTGGAACGGGCTGACGGGCTGGCGTGAGAGCTGCAAGTAACCGACGAGGTCGGTTCGTCAGATCCTGACGCCGTTGGGAGCGGTGAACACCGGGTCCTCGATGTCGCCGGTATTGCGCGTCGCCGCGGGCTCGAAGATGAGGATCTCGGCCCCTTCCTCGGCCGCCGTGCCGTGGACGACACCTCGCGGCACCACCACGAGCTCTCCCGGACCGAGCTCCACGACCTGCGTCTCGAACTCCACCCGCATGCGTCCCCGGTGCACGAGAAACAGCTCCTCGGCGTCCGCGTGAGAGTGCCAGGGGAACGTGCCCTGGATCTTCACGAGCTTCAGCTCCTGACCGTTCAGCTCGGCGGCGACCTTGGGTCGCCAGCGCTCCGAGAACGACGCGAACCCCGTCTCCAGGGAGACCTTGACCGGGCTCATTTCAATCGAGGCCGATCCGGAGCTTTCCCTCTTCGTCGACGGTGACCGTGAGCCGGCGCTCGCCGCCCGAGAGCGCGGCGCGAACGCTGCCCCCCGAGGCCGCGGCCGTTCTGTCGGTGCGCGAGAACGTCACGTTGATCTCGGTCTCCCCCGAAGGCAGGGTGACCACCGTGTCCATCGTGCCGCCCGAGGAGCCCTTGCCGAAATCGACCTCCTTGCGGAGGACCTGTCTCCCGCCCGCCGCGACGAGCAGCAGCCCCTTCTGGATCGGGGTGGTGAGCTTCACGCGCAGCGAGGTCGTGGCCGGCGTGGCCGTGGGAGGGACGGGAACCGCGACCACGACCGTCGGCGTCGCGCGCTTCGGCGCCGGACGCTTCGTGGGCGTGGGCGAGCCCGTCGCGGGCTCGGTGGGGAGCATGGCCGGAACGACGCTGGGCGAAGCCACCGGGAGGACGGTGGCCTCCGGTACGGGCGTCGGCACTTCGGTGGGCTGGGGCACCGCCGTCGGCTGCGGAACGGGCGTGGGCTGCGGGTTCACCGGCGGAGGCGTGGTGCGGTTCACGACCACGATTCCAACGGCCACGGCCGCGACCAGCAGCGCCACCCCCGCGAGGAGGGGCTTCTTCGAGGGAGCGCTCCCGGCGACCACGGCGGGCAGCGACGGCGTCGCCGTGTTTCGCGTCGTCCCTGAGGGATCCAGGCGCTCCATGCGCTCCGCGATGGGCGGGAAGGCGATTCCATAGCCCTTG
>CAZXSG010000347.1:0-5308 GCA_964643185.1 uncultured Holophagales bacterium | reverse complement strand
CCCGTCCCCTTCGGACCCGGAAACCCATGGACGGTTTCCGGCGGGGGCTCCGCGCGGGGCGGGTGCCCGTCCGTTACACAGAGGGCTTCAACCCGCACATCCGGCTCTCCATGGGCCCCGCGCTCCCTCTCGGTCAGGAGTCGAGGCACGAGCTCTTCGACATGGACGTCCTCGAGGAGATCACGCCGGAGCACCAGGACGCCGTGAACGCGCGCCTGCCCGACGGCATCCGCGTGCTCTCGATGACCGAGCTGCCCAAGGGCGCGAAGTCTCTGGGCCGCGCGGCGCAGGAGGCCGTCTACCGGTTCCGCCTCCCCAACGGCGAGGAGCGGGTCGAGAGGCTGCGCATCGGAGGCGAGGGTTCAACCACGCCCAAGCGCTGGCTGGAGTCGACGTTCGGGGTCGCGCCCGAGGACCAGCACACGGTGCGGGTCGTGCGCGAAGAGACCGTCGTCGCCTGAACGGAACCGGGATGCTCTACCTCGAGAGACGTCCCGGCCGGCCGCTCTTTCCCGCGGTGCGGGTGCTGTGGACCTTCGATTCCGGAACGTACGAGCCTTCCGCGGAGCCCACCCGCATCGTGCCCGACGGCTGCGTGGAGCTGATCCTCCACCTCGGAACGCCGTACGCTGAGACGGTCGGGGACGCGCTGACCGCCCAACCCCGCGCGCTCGTCACGGGACAGATCACGGGCCCGCTCGTCCTCGTTCCGCAGGGCGCGGCGCTCGTCGTCGGCGTGCGGCTCGCGCCCTGGGCCGCGGGACCGCTGCTCGGCCTCCCGATGCACGAGCTGGCCGACGCGCACGCCGAGGCCGTCGAGGTCTTCGGCGAGGGTGCGCGCCAGCTTCTCGAGCGGGCCGCGGGCGCCCAATCACCGGAGAGCCGGCTGACCGCCGTCGAACGGGGCCTGCAAACCCTGCTCGCGGCCGGGCGCGAGGCGGCGAATCCCATCGCGTTCGCCGTCGACGCGATCGAGCGTTCCGAGGGGCGGGTATCGCTGGATCGGCTCACGGCGCTCACCGGCCTCTCCGCGCGCACCCTGGAACGGCGCTTCCTCGCAACCGTCGGGGTTTCCCCGCGGCTCTTCGCATCCATCCGCAGGTTCCGCGGCGTGTTCGACCGCATCGAGCGGGGCGAGGCGCCGGGCGGGGGCACGGCGGTGGCCTCCGGCTACTTCGATCAGGCCCACATGCTGCGCGACTTTCGCAGGTTCGCGGGCCAGCCCCCGCGCGAGTTCTTCCCGGCTCGGGGCGGCCTTTCGGCCGCTCTCGTGGGCCACGCCTGACGGATTCGTACAAGACTCCGATCCCGGCCGGTGCCACATTCCCGTCGACGGAGGTTTCCCGAATGAAGAAGTCCCTTGCTACGGGTTTGCTCGCGTTCACGTGTCTCGCGACGGGCGCGCTCGCCCAGGATCCGCCCTCGATCGCCTCGCTCTCGTGGATGAACGGCGGCTGGGTACAGAAGTCCGGCGGGGTCGAGATCGAAGAGCGCTGGGTCGGCCCGCGCGGCGATCTCCTCGCGGGCGTGAACATCACGGTGGCGCGGGGCCGCACGTCGTTCGAGTTCCTGCGCATCGCCAAGACACCGAAAGGCATCGCCTACATCGCGCAACCCGGCGGGAAGACGCCGGTGGAGTTCCCGCTCAAGGAGATGTCGGAGAAGAAGGTCGTCTTCGAGAACCTCGCTCACGACTTTCCGCAGCGGATCATCTACGAGGTGCGGGCCGACGGCACGCTCCTCGCACGCGTCGAGGGAATGCTGAAGGGAAAGCTCGAGGGCCAGGACTTCACGTTCACGAAATCGGTGCCCTGACCAGACCGCGATAGCCTTCGGGGGATGAGCGAAGCGACTCCCCCGAAGGTGCCCCGCCGCCGCCTCGGGGCGAACGGCCCCGAGGTTTCCGCCCTCGGCCTCGGCTGCATGGGCATGTCCGAGTTCTACGCCGGCGCGACCGAGGCCGGCTCTCTCGAAACGCTCGAGCGCGCGCTCGAGCTGGGCATCGACTTTCTCGACACGGCCGACATGTACGGGCCCTTCACGAACGAGGAGCTGATCGGCGGCTTCCTGAAGGGGCGCCGAGAGAACGTCTTCCTCGCGACGAAGTTCGGAGTCGTCCGCGGTCCGCGACCCCAGGACCGCGGCGTGAACGGCCGGCCCGAGTACGTGACGTCCTCCTGCGAAAGCTCGCTCCAGCGGCTCGGCGTCGACACCATCGACCTCTACTACCAGCACCGCGTGGATCCTGCGGTGCCCATCGAGGAGACCGTGGGGGCGATGGCCCGGCTCGTCGAGGCCGGAAAGGTCCGCTTCCTGGGCCTCTCGGAAGCCGCGGCCCCGACGCTGCGCCGCGCGGCGGCCGTGCACCCCATCACCGCGCTCCAGAGCGAGTGGTCGCTCTTCACGCGGGACGCCGAGGCGGAGATCCTGCCCACGTGCCGCGAGCTGGGCATCGGCTTCGTGGCCTACAGCCCGCTCGGCCGCGGCTTTCTCACGGGGCGCTTCCAGAAAACCGAGGACATCGCCGAGGGCGACTACCGGCGCGCGGCACCGCGCTTCGCGGAAGAGAACTTCGAGAAGAACCGATCGCTCGTCGCGGCCCTCGAGGCCCTCGCGAAAGAGAAGGGCCTCACCGCGGCGCAGCTCGCGCTCGCATGGCTCCTGGCTCAGGGCGACGACGTCGTGCCCATCCCCGGTACCACGAAACGCGCACGCCTCGAAGAGAACGCCCGCGCTGTCGAGGTTCAGCTGTCCGAGGCCGACCTCGCGCGCATTGCCGAGGCGGTTCCCGCAACCGAGGTCTCGGGACTGCGCTACCCCGTGGCCGGCATGCAGTTCGTGGGGCGCTGAGGAAGCCGATGCCGTTCACCATCCGCTGCCACGCCACGTTCGAGGCCGCTCACCACCTGCGCGACTACGTGGGCGGGCCCGAGCCCGTCCACGGCCACTCCTGGAAGATCGAGGTGGCCCTCTCCACCGAGGCCCTCGGCGCCTACGACCTCTCGGTCGACTTCGTGCCCACCGAGCGCCTCGTGAAGGAGCTGGCCGCGCGCCTCCACGACCACGACATCAACACCGTGCCGCCGTTCGACGTGAGGAACCCCACGGCCGAAAACGTCGCGCTCTGGGTCGCGGACGAGATCCGCGCGTCCGGCGCCCTCGCGCACGGAGCCGTGCTCTCGGAGGTCACGGTGTGGGAGGGGCCCCGCAACTCGGTGACGTACCGGCCATGAAAGCGCTCGTCTTCCGGGAGTTCGGCGGTCCCGAGGTCCTCCACGTCGAGGACGTTCCGGATCCCGTGCCGGCGGAGGGCGAGGTTCTCGTCGAGACACGCGCCATCGGCCTCAACTTCGCCGACGTCTATCGCCGCAAGGGCCACTACCACCTGGCCGGCCATCCACCGTACATCGCGGGCTACGAGGCCGCGGGTGTCGTCGCGACCGGCGGACAGGGTTTCCCGCGCGGAGATCGCGTGGCCTTTGCCGACAGCCCGTTCGCGAATGCGGAGCGCGTCGCCGTCCCCGCCGCTAAGCTCATTCCCCTGCCCGGCGATATCGGGTTCGAGACCGCGGCCGCGCTCCTCCTCCAGGGCCTGACGGCGCAGTACCTCGTGCGCGACTCGCACCCGCTCGCCGCGGGGGAGACCGTCCTCGTGCACGCGGCCGCGGGCGGCGTGGGCCTCCTCCTCACGCAGCTCGCCGTGGCCCGCGGAGCGCGCGTCCTCGGGCTCGTGTCGAGCGCGGCCAAGGCCGAGGCCTCGCGGGCCGCGGGCGCCGAGGCGACGGCGCTCGTGTCGGAAGACTGGGTGGCCGCCGCGCTCGCCTTCTCGAACGGCCAGGGAGTCGACGTGGCGTACGACTCGATCGGCACCACGCTGCCGCAGAGTTTCCAAGCCGTGCGCACCGGCGGGCACGTGGTGTTCTACGGCATGGCCGGCGGAGATCCCGGGCCCGTCGATCCGCGCATGCTCATGGACACCTCCAAGAGCCTCACGGGCGGCGACCTGTGGAACGTCCTGACTTCGCGTGCGGAACGCGTCGAGCGCGCCGCGGAGCTCTTCGAGGCCGTACGGAGCGGGCGCCTCGACGTCCGCGTCGCGGCCCGCTTCCCGCTCGCAGAGGGCGCGGCCGCTCATGCCTTCCTCGAGGGCCGCGGCGCGCTCGGCAAGGTTCTCCTGATTCCCTGAGGGTCCGCGGTGGCACACTCGCGGGCGTGCCGACAGTCCGCGGCGGGACCCTCGCGCGCTCTCTCGCGCTGTGCCTCCTGTGGGCTGCGTGCCGGGTGTCGGCGGACGAGTTCCCGCCGGACCGGCCGCTCGACCGGCTCGTGCACCGGGCGTTCGGACAGAAGGACGGCCTCCCCAACAACTCCGTGAACGCCGTCCTGCAGACGCGCGACGGCTTTCTCTGGCTCGGCACCCACGAAGGGCTCGTGCGCTTCGACGGCGTCTCCTTCACCACGTTCGATCGCCGCAACACCCCAGAGATCCGCCACAACTGGGTGCAATGCCTCCTCGAGAGAAAAGACGGCACGCTCGTCTTCGGCACCTCGGGGGGCGGACTCGGAACCCTCAAGGGCGGCGTCTTCCGGCACTACGGCACCGCGGACGGCCTGAAGAGCCTGCAGGTCTGGTTTCTCGTGGAAGACCAAGGCGGCGTGCTCTGGGCCGGCACGCTCGGCGGCGGCCTCCACCGCGAGGAGAACGGCCGCTTCCACGCGATCACCACGAAGGACGGGCTGCCCGGCGACCGCGTGACGTGGATCTCCGAGGATCCCGCGGGCGGCCTCTACATCGGCATCCTCGGCGGGGGCGTGGCCCACCGCGCGAAAGACGGCACGCTCACGACGATCGGTACGGCGCAGGGGCTCTCGAGCGACGCCGTGTTCGGGATCGGGCTCGAGCCTTCGACCGGACATCTTTACGTGGGGACGTTCGGCCACGGAATCGACATCCTGCGCGGCGGCCGCGTCGCCGGCCACCTCACGACGGCGGACGGACTCCCCTCCAACGACGTGCAGTCGGTGGTCTTCGACACCCGGGGCCGCCTTCTCGTGGGCACCATGGGCGGCGGCTTCGCGCGGAGGCGGGCGGACGGCTCGTTCGAGGTCTTTGGGACACGCGAGGGGCTTCCGAGCGGCCGCATCAACACGTTTGCCGAGGATCGCGAGGGAACGCTCTGGGTGGCGACGGCCGGAGGCGGGCTCAACGCGCTGCATGCCGGGAAGGTCGAGGTCCTCCCGAGCCGGCACGGCCTCGCGGTGGACAGCATCCGGTCGATCTTCGAAGACTCGAAGGGCACGGTCTGGT
>CAZXSG010000346.1:0-5312 GCA_964643185.1 uncultured Holophagales bacterium | reverse complement strand
GCTCAGCATCTGCGTCGCGACCTTGCGGTTCACGGCGTTGTCCTCCACGAGGAGCACTGGGAGGTTTATGGCAAGGGGCGCGTGTGGGGTCCTCTTCTCGCTTGGCGCCTCGCCGCCGGTCGTGTGCGCGGCGTCCTTCTTCGCCGCGGCGGTGCCGAGAGCCTGGAGCAGGGAGCGGAGCCGTACGGGCTTGGCCAGCCGCACGTCGCCGAGCTCGTTTCTCGAGGGCGCGCCGAGGTCGGTCAGGACGACGATGCGGATCCCTTCGCGAAGAGCGCGGAGCCGCGCCACGTCGGACGCCCGAGGCAGGAGCGACGCGTCGACGAGCACGGTGTCGGGCGGCGCGGCGGAGGACGAGGCGAGGGCGTCAACCGATGCGGCGGCCGACACCTCGACGCCGAGCTGGGAGAGGAGCGCGGAGAGGGCCTGGCGCACGGCCGGGCTCGTCACGAGAACGAGGGCGCGACCGCCCCTGGGAAGTCTGGGAATGCGCGTTCCCGACTCGGCGCCGGGGGACGCGCTCACGTCCGCGGGGAGGCGCACGGTGAAGGAGGAGCCCTCGCCTTCCCGCGAGGTCACGGAGATCGAGCCGCCCATCAGCTCGGCGAGCCGCCGGCTGATCACGAGGCCGAGGCCGGTGCCGCCGAAGCGGCGGGTGGTGGAGGCGTCCCCTTGCGAAAACGGCAGGAAGAGTTTCTCGAGCGTCTCCCGGGCCATGCCGACCCCGGTGTCCCGCACCGTGAGAACGAGGTCGACCGCGTCGCGCGTCGCTCCGGGCTCGGCACGCGCCGAGAGCACCACCTCGCCGCGCGCCGTGAACTTGACCGCGTTCGAGAGGAGGTTCCCGAGAATCTGACGGAGGCGGCCGGAATCCTGGATCACGCGGTCCGGGAGAGAGCCGTCGTCATGAAGCACGAGGTCGAGACCCTTGGCGGCGGCCACCTGTGCCGAGAGGTCCACGCATTCCTCGAGGGCCTCGCGCAACCGGAACGGAATCCGTTCGATCGACACCCGGCCCGCCTCGATCTTCGAGAAGTCGAGAATGTCGTTCACCACCGAGAGCAGGATGTCGCCCGACGTGCGGATCGTGTCGATGTGCTCGCGCTGGGTCTCGGTGAGGTCTTCCTCGAGCACGAGGCTGGACATTCCGATCACCGCGTTGAGCGGCGTGCGGATCTCGTGGCTCATCATCGCGAGGAACTCGGATTTGGCTTGCGAGGCCGATTCCGCTCGGGCCTTCGCGGCGAAGAGCTCGGCGGTGCGCTCCTCGACGAGCCTCTCGAGCGCGAGCTTCTGCGCCGAGAGAGAGCGTGTGCGATGCGCGACGCCCAGCCCCACGAGGGCGATGGCCAGAAGGAGGACCCCGGCCCGGAAGGGCCCGGTCTGCCAGAAGAACGGGAGCACGGCCACCGGAAGCGACGCCGAGGACGAGGCGCCGTCGGCGTTTCGCGCCTCGACGGTGAAGCGGTAGGTCCCGGGCGGAACGGCGGTGTAGTGGGCCGTGCGCCGCCGGCCGGCCTCGACGAACCTCCCCTCGAAGCCCTCGAGCCGGAAGCGGAACGAAACGAGCTGGGCCGCTCGCGTGCAGATGCCCGTGTAGCGGATCTCGATGCGTGAGGCGCCCCGGGGAATCGAGACCGTGTCCGATGCGGGCAGCCTCACGCCGTCGGCGAGGATGCTCTCGACGTGGACGACGGGGGGCACCTCGTCGCGCGTGAGGCGCGCCGGATCGACCGACGTGAGGCCCTGCAGCGTTGGGAAAAAGATGCGGCCGGTGCGCGAGAGCAGTGGGCCGTTCGAAGGAGCCGTGCACTGCACGTTGAAGAGCCCGTCGGGGCGCGCGAAGTGCCTCACCTCGAGCCGGGTGCGCTCCGAAGAGGTCCGCTCCAGGGAGGCCCTCGTGATGCGGGCCACACCCGCCGCGGTGCCCGCCCAGAGGTTGCCCTCGGGGTCCTCGATCACCTGGGCGATGTTGTCCGAGGGCAGTCCGTCCTTCTTCTTGAAGCAGTCGAGACGATCGTTCCGGAGGCGGCAGAGGCCGGCATTCGTGCCGACGTAGAGCGCGTCCCTGCCGAACCGCAGCGTGAGGACGACCTCGCTCGGCAGGCCGTCCTTCTGACGGTAGAGCCGGGCGTCGTCCGGGTTCGTGCCCACCCTTCCGACGCCCGCGCCGTCCGTGCCGAACCAGATCGACCCGTCGGGGCTCTCGGCGAGCGAAAGGAACGATTTGGCGGGGACGCCCGCGGACTCGCCCAGGATCTCGAAGCGGCCGTTTCGGTACCGCGAGAGGCCATCCACGGTGGCGGCCCAGATGTCGCCGCGGGAGTCTGCGAGGAGGTTGCGGACGGAGTCGTGCGCGAGGCCATCGGCCTTCGTGAAGTGGCTCCAGATCCCCTCTTTCGAGAGCCGGAACACGCCCTGGCCGTACGACCCGACCCACACGTCGCCGTTCGGGGCCACCGCCACCGAGCGGAGCGGGGTTTGCGCGGCGAGCCCGGGAATCGGCTCGGCGTGAAACGCCCCCGCCCGTCCCCGGCTCAGGACCCCGCCTCCGGTGGCGACGAAGATCTCACCGTCCGGGGCCTCGGCGGCCCCGTACACGACGTCGTCGCCGATTCCGTCGCGCGAGGAGTACGTCGAGAAGCTGCCGCCCTGCAGCCGCACGAGTCCCGCAGCGGACGTGCCGGCCCAGAGCGAGCCCTCGGTGTCCTCGAGGAGCGAAGACACCACGTCGTGTGGCAGGCCGGTCGCGCGGGTGTGACTCTCGAAGCGGCCCTCGCGGAAGCGCACGAGGCCCCCGCCCGCGGAAGCGATCCAGAGCGAGCCCGCGCGATCCGTGAGGAGCGCCGAGACCGTCTGCGCGCCGAGCCCGTCGGCCGCGGTGAAGCGGTCCATCCGTTCGCCCCGGAAACGCAGGAGACCGCCGCCCGCCGTGCCGACCCAGACGTTTCCGGAAGAATCCTCGAGCCCGGTGAGGATCAGCTCGGAGTAGACCCCGGGCACCCGCGAGAACATGCCGCCCCGGGGCCGCCGGTAGAGCCCCTCGCCGTTCGTTCCCACCAGGAGATCTCCCGCCCGGGTCGTGAAGACCGTGGTGGCCGAGTCGTTTTCGCCCGGCCCCGACAAGGGCACGCGCGTGTGCGCGCCGTTCGCGCCGTTCCCGCCGAGGCGGAAGAGACCGTGGCTCGAGGTCGCGGCCCAGATCGAGCCCTGCTCGTCCTCGGCGAGGCCGCGCACGAGCCAGCTCTCCGTGCCCGGAACCCGCCGGAGCTCGCCTCCGTTGTCGCTCACGCTCACGCCGCCGCCGCCCGTGCCCACGTAGAGCCGTCCGGCGCGGCTCACGAGGAGCGCGCGGATCGAGGCGCTGCCGAGTCCCGTGGTCGTCTCGGGGCTCATGGCCTCGAACCGGAACCCGTCGAACCGCGCGAGGCCGTCGTACGTCCCGACCCAGATGTACCCGTCGGGGGTCTGCGCGAGCGCGTTCACCGAGCCCTGAGGGAGGCCCTCCTCGACGTCCCACACGTCGAGCACGTTGCGCCAGGGGGGCACGGTTGGATCCAGTCCGCGCGCCTCTCTGGAGAAGAGGAGCGCCGCGAAGCCGGCGGCGGCGACGACGGCGACGAGCCTCTTCACGGGCGCGGGGCGTCTTCCGGCCACAGGCGCCCCGCGAGGGTCCCCACGATCAGCGTCGTGAGGCTGCCGATCGCGGCGAGCCACGGCCACGGCATCGAGGTGCCGAACCGCATCCAGAGGTTCACGGCGAGGCCGGCCGACATGCCGAGGAGCGCGGCGCGTGGTCCGGCAGCCTTCGTGAAGGAGCCCAGCAGGAAGACGCCGAGCACCGGGCCGTTGAGGAGCGAGGCGACAGCGAGCGCCTTGTCGAGCGCCGAGGACGGCGACGTGCGCAGGGCCAGCGCGACGAGGATCTGCAGGATGCCCGCCCCCACCGTGAGGCGCTTGCCGAGCGACAGGTAGTGCGCGTCGTCGCGGTTCGGGCGGAGCGGACGGTAGAGATCGTTCACCGCGGTCGCGGCGATGGCGTTGAGGGACGACGACAGGGCCGCCGCGAGGATCGCGGCGACGACGAGACCGGGGAGCGGTGAGGGGAGGTGGTGCGTGATGAAGTCGGGAAAGACGCCGTCGCCGCGGAGGAACGGGGCCGTCGCCGGACCCGTCGCGTAGCCGGCCGCCTCGAACGGACGGTAGAACGCGAAGAGGAGGATCCCGATCGCGAGGAAGAGCGTGAACTGGAGGAGCACGAAGACGCCTGACGAGAGCAGCGCCGCCGAGGCCTTCTTCGGCTCGCTCGTGCAGAGGTAGCGCTGCACGAGGTACTGGTCGGTGCCGTGCGTGGACATCACGAGGAACCCGCCGCCCACCACGCCCGCCCAGAACGTCGCGTAGGAGCCGCGGCCCAGCAAGCTGAAGTCGAAGAGGCGGAGCTTGTCGTGTGTGGCCGCGAGCGCGAACGCGCCGCCGAACCCGCCGTCGACCTTCGACGCGAGGATCACGGCCGCGGCGATCGCTCCCGTGAGGTAGATGCCGAGTTGCACGACCTCGATCCAGATGACGGCCTCCATGCCGCCCCACAGAGTGAAGAGAATCATCACGACGCCCAGGACGAGGATCGCCACCGGCACGGCGTCCTCGGCGCGAAGGCTCGGAAGGAAAGCCGCCGTCACGGTGCCCAGCACGATCGACGTGAGGAGCAGGCGGATGCCGTCGCCCACGGTGCGCATCGTGACGAAGAGCGAGGCGGCAAGGGCCTTCACGCCGCGCCCGAAGCGCTCCGTGAGGAGCTGGTATACGGTGAGGAGCTCGCCCTTGAAGTAGAGCGGGATGAAGAGGACCGAGATGGCGATGCGGCCCACCAGGTAGCCCATGGGGAGCTGCAGGAACGTGAGGTCCCCGCCGCGGCTGTAAGCGATGCCGGGCACCGAGATGAACGTGATGGTGGAGGTCTCGGTCGCGACGATGGAGGCCGCGATCGCCCACCAGGGGATCTTCCGGCCGCCCAGGAAATACTGCGCCGTCGTTTTCTGCCGCGCCGAGAGGAGGGCGCCCGAGAGGACGACACCCGCGAGGTAGAGAGCGATGATGACGAGGTCGAGCCCCGTCACAGGGCGGCGTCCCGAGGGTCCCGATTCGGCATCGGGGCATTGTGGGAGGTTGGCCGCGGGCGTGTAAAGGATCCGGATGACGAGCACCTGGTTGCGACTCGCGAGGAAGACCGAATGGGGATCGCTGCTGTCGCTCGTCTCGCCCTCGTTCTTCGACGTCCTCCCGGCGCGGGCGGTGCTCACCCAGGGCCG
>CAZXSG010000345.1:0-5313 GCA_964643185.1 uncultured Holophagales bacterium | reverse complement strand
GTCGATGCGGACTTCGTTCTTCTCGCGCTTGAGGGCCGTGGCGTCCTGGCGGATCTGGGCCTCGGGCATCGCGAACTGGCGGTCGATGTCCTTGAGGATGTTGACCATCCGGAGGAGCGTCGCGGGCGTGAAGTCGATGGCGTGGATGAGCCGCGCGATCTCACTGATCCGGCGGTCGATCGCCGGATCCACGACGACCGGCGCGGGACGGCCGTTTGGGAGCTTGGCCGGAGGCTTCGGCTTGGTCTTGGGGGCGGCCTTCTTCTTCTCGGCGAGCTTCCTCAGCTCGGCGTCGAGCTTGGCGATCTTCTTGAAGTGGACGAGGATCTGGTCGATCTTCTGCGCGGTGCGCGGGTCCATCTCCTCGGACTCGTCGAGCCCGGCCGAAGCGAACTCCAGGAAGCTCCGGGCGGCGGTCTTGTCTTTCTTGGCCGCCTCGATGATCTTGAGGACCTCTTCCAGAACGATACGGTTCGTCGAGAGCGCCCGGTAGATGCGGGCCTCTCCGTTCTCGATCCGGCGGGCGATCGAGACCTCGCCTTCGCGGTCGAGGAGCTTGACCGTTCCCATCTCGCGCAGATACATGCGCACGGGATCGTTGGTCTTCTCCACCGTGGGCGTGACGACGGCATCGGGCGCGGCGGCCTCGGTGGCGCCGGCGGCCTTCTTGGCGGTCGCCTTCTCGGGGACGTCGACGACCTCGATCCCGTAGTCGCCCAGACGAACATAGACGTCGTCGAGCTCTTCCGGCGAGGCCGTGAGCTCTTCCGGGAGGTTCTGGTAGATCTCGTCGTAGAGCAGGTAGCCCCGCTCTTTGCCGACCGTGATGAGGTTCCTTACCTCAGGATGCTTTTCTTCGACCGTCACCAGCGCTTCTCTCCCTCTGGCCCCTGGACTCCCGGACTCTTGCCCTCGCCCCATAGAACCACCTGAATACCTTGAACCGACCGTTGTTGGATCTGCCGGGATCACTCGTGCCTGCGAAGGTCCGCCTGCAGCTTCGTGATCTCGGCCGAAAGTCTCTGCTTCTCCACGTACATCCTGGAGAGAGCCGTCCCGTCCCGCGCCGCGCCTGCGGCCACGAGTAGAGACTGAAGAGCCTCCCTGTTGGTTTCGAGCTGCCGAATCCTCAAATGCAGCAAGGGCCTGTGCAGCCTCCCCAAACCCCGAACTGGACCGGCCTTTCCGGTCGAACCGATGAATTCCCCCTCGGAGCCAGGGCCGCTTGCAGGACCACCACCGCTGCTTCCACCTGTCCCGTAAACGGGCGTTCCAGGGTCTTCGGATTCCTGGTTGGCTTGAAGAAGCAGACGCGCGAGGACTTGCCCGCCGCCGCCCTCAAGATGGGACTCCAAACTCGAAAAATCAAGGGTTGCGCCCGGCGAGTCCGCTAAACCCTTGATGGCACTGAAGATATCGCGGGCGTTCGGATGGGAGAAGAGCTCCGCCGGAAGGCTCCTCGTGATGTCCGCGCTGGCGGGCCATTCTTCCACCAGGATCCGGAGCACCTTTTCCTCCGTCTCGGGAAGCCGCTCGGCTCCCTCGGTTTCCACAACCCGGGGCCGGGGTCGTTTCTTCCCCTCCTCGAGTCCCACGACCGCTCCAGGAACGCCGGCTCCCCGGGCGAGGCCCGAGAGCAGCTCGAACCGCAGCACCGGATCCACGGCCTGGCGGAGGATTCCGGCCGCCTCGGTGATCGCCGCCGCACGGGCCGTGGGGTCACTCCCGGCTGCGGGAAGCCCCCGGAGGAGGGCGGGAAGGAGCGGCGGGGCCTTCTCGACCTCGGCCCGGAGGGCCTCGGGCCCCCGCTGCTCGAGGAACGAATCCGGGTCGAGGCCCTCGGGGAGGGCCAGGTGCCGTACGGCGGCTCCCTTGCCCAGGAGGAGCCCGAAGGCCTTCCACGAGGCGGCCTGCCCGGCCCGATCGCCGTCGTACGCGACGACCACGGTCGCCGCCTGCCGGGAGAGCAGCTCGGCCTGGTTCGTCGTGAGCGCCGTCCCCATGGACGCGACGGCGTTTCCGAGCCCGGCCTTCTCGAACGCGATGCGGTCGAAGTAGCCCTCGCAGAGGAGCACCTCGTTGGTTTTCCGGATGGTCTCCTTGGCCCGGTCGAGACCGTAGAGGAGCTTGCCCTTCGTGAAGCGGGCGCTTTCGGGGGAGTTGAGGTACTTGGGCTGGTCGTCGGGGAGGAGCGCGCGGGCCCCGAAGCCGAGGAGCTCGCCGCGGGCGTCCTTGATCTCGATCATGAGGCGGTTGCGGAAGCGGTCGTAGACGCGGCCCGTGTCGGGGTGCTTCTGCAGGAGGCCCGCTTCGAGCAGCACCTCCTCGGGAAACACGGGCGACAGGGCGGCCTTGAGCGCGTCCCAGGAATCCGGTGCCGCGCCGAAGCCGAAGAGCCCGGCCTCGGCCGGCTCGATGTGCCGCGCGGTGAGGACCCGCAGCGCCTCGCGGTGGGTCTTCAGGGTGTCGCGAAAAAAAGCGGCGGCGGCGAGAAGCGCTTCGGTGGCGCGGAGGTCCTTCCCGCGCTCGGCTCGGGTGCCGGTGCGTTTCCGCTGCGGCAGAGTGATGTTCGCGAGGCGCGCGAGGTAGGCCACGGCCTCGGGGAACTCGAGGCGCTCCGACTCGCGCACGAACGAGATCGCGTCGCCCTTGGCCCCGCACCCGAAGCAGTAATAGAAGCCCCGCTGCGGGTGGACGTGAAACGACGGCGTCTTCTCGCCGTGGAACGGGCAGAGACCCTTCCACGAGGCACCGGTCTTCTTGAGCGACGTGGTGGCGCCGATCAACGAGACGAGGTCGGTCGCGTCCAGGACCTCGCGCTTGATGTCGTCGGTGATGTCGTAGAGGGGCTCGGACATGGGATCGGGCTGGGGAGCTTAGGTCAGGTCAGACGTCGAGCCGCGCGATGGTGACGGCGTTTCCGCCCTCGTTCGCGTCGCCCGGCCGGTGCGAGGACACGCCGGGGTGCTCCGTGAGGAACTCCTTCACGGCAGCGGCCAGCCGGCCGGTGCCGTAGCCGTGCACGACGCGCAGGCTCCCGGTCCCGGAGAGGAGCGCGTCGTTGATGGCCCTCTCGATCTCGGGAATCGCGTCGTCGATGCGCTGGCCCACGAGCACGAGCTCCCGGGTGCCGGAACCCGCGGGCGCGGACACGGCTGCGGTCTCGCGGGCCGCCTTCGACGCGGCTCCGGCGGAGAGACGCGAGAGCGCGCCCACCGCGACCCGCATCTTCTTGCCCGAGACCTCGACCTCGGCTTCGCCGCGGTGCGCGTCGATCGAAAGCAGGCGGCCGGTCGTCCTGAACGGCGAGATGCGCACCGTATCGCCGACCGCGACGGGGCCGGAAGGGGGCGGCTCCGTGACCGGCAAGTGCGCCTCGGCCTCTTCCCGCGCGGCGTGGAGCACGGTCGTGAGGGCGCTCCGGGAGAGGGCGCGGCCCTTCTGCTGCTCTTCGCGGAGGCGATCGATCTCGCGGCGCGTCTTCTCGCGCAGGGCCTCGAGCGCGCGATCCAAATCGGCCTTCATCTTCTCGCGGAGGCGGGCCTTCTCCTGGACGAGCTGGTCTCGTTCCCTCTCGGCCGCCGCGAGCCGCGCGTCGGCCTTGAGGGCCGTCTCTTTCGCGCGCGCCAGCTCGGCCTCGGCCACGAGGCGTTCGCGCTCGAGCCGCTCGAGGGCCGTGTCCACGGCGGCCCAGCCTGCGCCGAGACGGCTCTTCGCGGCGGCGAGCACGCGCTCGGGAAGGCCCGCCTTCTCGGCCACGGCGAGCGCGCGGGAGCGGCCCACGGCGCCCGGGCGGATCCGGAACGTGGGCCGCCCTTTCGCTTCGTCGAACTCCATCGCGGCGGTGAGCACCTCGGCGACGCCGTTGCCCCACTCCTTCACGGAGGCGAGGTGTGTCGTCGCGACGGACAGGCCGCCGCGGGCGAGATCCTCCTCGAGCACGGCGATCGCGATGGCGCCGCCCTCGTCGGGATCGGTGCCCGAGCCCAGCTCGTCGAGGAGCACGAGGCTCTTCTCCGTCGCCTCGGCCAGCACCCGCGCCGTGCGCGTCATGGCCGCGGCGAAGCTCGAGAGGTCGCCGAGCAGGTCCTGCGCGTCGCCGGCCACGATGAGGATCTGATCGAAGACGGGGAGGCGCGAGCCCGCTCCGGAAGGGATCGCGAAGCCCGACTGGTTGAGGAGCGCGAAGAGGCCGGCCGTCTTCATGGCGACGGTCTTGCCGCCGGCGTTCGGACCCGAGATGAGGAGCGTGCGGATGCCTTCGGGCATCACGATGTCGAGGGGAACGGCGTCGGAGTGGCGGCCCTCGGCGTCCTCGCCGAAGACCTCCTCGCGCAGCGCCGAGAGACGGCGGTCGAGGAGCGGATGCCGAGCCCCGACGAGCTCGAGGCGGTCGCCGGGCTCGGGGAAGATGGCGTCGGTGCGCTGGGCCATCTCGGCCTTCGCCTGTGCCACGTCGAGGGACGTGAGGATTCCGGCAGACGTCGCGAGGTCGGCCCGCCGCACCGAGAAGCGGGACGTCAGCGCGACGAGGATGCGGTGGATCTCCTCCCGCTCCTCCTCGAAGGCCTCGGCCAGCTCGTTGTTGGCGTCGACGACCGCGAGGGGCTCGACGAAGAACGTCTGACCCGAGCCCGACTTGTGATGGACGATGCCGGCCACGAGGTCGCGCCGGTCGGAGCGAACGGGCAGGCAGTAGCGCCCGTCCTTTTCGGTGACGTAGTCGTCGGCGAGGGCGTCGCCCCGGGTGCGGGCGTACTCCTCGAGACGGCGCACGAGGTCGCGCCGGAGCCGCACGATGGCTCCGCGAATCGCCGCCAGCTTCGCGGAAGCGGTGTCTTTGATCCGGCCGTCCCGCTCGAAGATCACGTCCCGCTCGACGAGCAGGTCCTCGAAGCTCGTCAGGGGCGCGATGAGCTCGGAGAGGGCCGGCAGATCCAGGTCGGGAGCGTCCTCGATGGGGAAGGACGTGCGGGCGCCCTCGCTGCGTTCACAGAGAACGAAGAGGTCGAGGAGATCCTCGGGATCCAGCGCGCGCCCCTGAGCGCCGAGTTTGTGGAGCAAGGCGGCGCCCTCGTCCAGGCCACCGAGGATGACGGGAGGCCGCACGGCCCGCCGGGCCATGAGATCGCGCGTGAGCGCGAGGCGGGCAGAGACCTCCAGGGGATCCGGAGACGGAGCGCTCGCCAGCATCGACTCGACGCCGCGCTCCGTGGCGCAAAAACGTGCGGCCAGGCGCAAGACGCCTGGCCAGTCGAGTTCGTGGTGTGTTTGTTTCAAGGGGGTTGGCTGTGTAGCGGAAGGGGTTTGGGG
>CAZXSG010000344.1:0-5319 GCA_964643185.1 uncultured Holophagales bacterium | reverse complement strand
GGAGAGAACGACGAACCTCCAGGGCCGGATCCTCGCGCTCCACACGAGTCAGGTCGCGGGCTTCTACGACCCGACCGAGAGGCGTTACTACCTCGTCCCCGAGCGGGCTTCGTCCGGGTCCGGCACGCTGCCGGGAGCCGAGAACGTGGGGATCGCCGACCTCATGGAGAAGGCGCTTCTCGCGCACGAGCTGACCCACGCCCTCCAGGACCAGCGGCTCTCGCTGGCCAAACGCATGAAGGGTCTCGTCGACGACACCGACGGCGCTCTCGCCCTGCAGTGCGTGCTCGAAGGGGAAGCCACGGTCGTCATGGCCGAGGCGCTCGTCGCCGGCCTCCCCTCGGAGGCCCGCGGTCTCGTGGACATGGAGCCCCTCCTGGCCTCGCTGGGAGGCCTCACGGCCTCGAGCGTGAAGGGCGCCGGCGACGTGCCCGACTATTTCGTTAGGCAGCGCGTATTCCCCTACTCGGCGGGCACGAAGGGGGTCGCGGCCGTGAAGAGGAAGGGGGGCTGGGCCGCCGTGGACGAGCTCTACCCGAACCTTCCCCCGACCACGGCCGAGTTCCTCCGGCCCGGCGGGCGGCTCCCGCCACGAGATCGGCTCTCCCCGCGCCCGCTTCCGGCCGACCTTCCGAAATCGGTGACGTTTCTCTTCGCGGACACGTTCGGCGAGTGGGTCCTTCGCTACCCGCTCGAGAAGGGGAAGACCCCGAACCCCGAAGAGCTCGGCGCGGAGTGGCAGGACGACCGCATCCTCTTTTTCCGCAGGAACGGAGCCGAGCCACGCACCATCGGCTTTCTGTGGCGCATCCAGTGCCGCACCGAGGAAGGAGCGTCGCGTCTCGCCAAGGCCCTCGGGTCCACCTGGGCCGGCCGCGCGCCCGCGCTGCGGCCCGCGATCGGCACGCTCTCGAGCCTCGTCGAGGTCTCGCTCGGGGCCCTTCCTCAGACCCCGCTCCAGTGATTCAACCCGGAGCGCGGGTCGCGAGAGGCAGCACCACGAAGAGCTGAATCGCGTCGAAGACGCCGTGCGCGACCATGGGCGCGAGGGTTCCGCGGGTTTCCCTGTAGAGCGACGCGAGCACGATCGAGATCGGAAGAAGCCCCACGAGATACAGGGGATCGCCGTAGCCGGAGTGCACGAGGAGGAAGAGGATCGTCGCGCTCGCCGCCCCGACACGAGGCTGCAGGAAGCCCCGGAAGAGGACCTCCTCGACCGTCATCGCCGAGAGCACGACGAGCACCTTCTGCCAGGGCGCGAGCGCGGCGATCCAGCCGACGAGCGGCGGCATGGAGGAGTCCTCGTCGCGCCCCAGGAGCCTCACGAGGAGCTGCGAGGCGACCCCCATGACGAGCGTGAGCCCCCAACCCAGCAGGCCGGCACGCACCCCGAGCTTCACGGAACGGAGGCGGTCCGGGGCGTCGAGGCCGAGAAACGCGAGCAGATCCGGCGCCCCCGCGAGGGCCCACCAGAGCCCCAGGAAGACGACCATCAGCAAGTGCAGGTTGAACACCTGCCAGAACGAAATCTGTGAAACATCGACCGGCCCGCTCACCGCGCCCGCGGCCGGCAGGATGACGAGCACGACGAGCAACGTGTAGAGAAGCCCGAGAGCCAGGGCCTTTCGCAGCGGATCGTCCAGGGTGTCCCGGCGGAACGCGCCGCGCACCTCGGCCACGAGAACGATGGCGAGGATGAGGAGGGGGGCGATGCCCAGGAGGAGGAGAGTCTCGAGGACCGTCACGGAAGCGCGGATTGTAGAAGGCCGCCGAGTGGTGCACTCTGGGGCATGCGACTCACTCGAAAAATCCGTCTCCTCGCCGCCGCCCTCGTGGTTGCTTCGGCCGTCGAGCAGGCCGCGCACGCGCAGACCATCGTGGATTTCCCGGTCTCGGCCGGGCCGTTCGGCATCACGCGTGCAAGCGACGACTCCTTCTTCTTCACCGAGTACACCGGCTCCAAGATCAGCCGCATGACGTCCGCCGGGGTCGTCACGAACCGCTTCAACATCCCCATCGCGAACAGCCTCCCTCTCGAAACGCCGACCGAGGCCAACGGGGACCGGTGGGGCACGGCCGCCAATGCCGAGGTGCGGCTGAGGATGTGGCCCGCGTGCGTTTTCAGTCCGGTCGCGATCAGCGGAGCCGCATACGGCATCGTGGCGGGGCCCGACGGCCGCATCTGGTTCACGCAGTTCACGGCGAACCGCGTGGGTCGCCTCGACACCGGTAGCGGGAACGTGACGTTCTTCGATCTCCCGACGCCGGGCTCGAACCCCACCGGAATCGTCGTGGGGCCCGACGGCGCCCTCTGGTTCACCGAGAAGGGGTCGAACAAGATCGGCCGCCTCACGACAGCCGGGGCGCTCACGGAGTTCGCCGTGCCCACGGCCGCCTCCCAGCCCAACGACATCTGCCGGGGCGCCGACGGAGCGCTGTGGTTCACGGAGCAGGCCACCCACAAGATCGGGCGCATCACGACCGCGGGGTCCATCATCGAAACGCCGATTCCGGGCGGCAACGCGCCCTTCGCGATCGAAACCGGGCCCGACCAGGCCATCTGGTTCACCGAGGCTCAGGGCAATGCCGTGGGGCGCATTGGACCGACCGGGATCATCCAGCGGTTCCCCCTCGCGAGCCCGAACGCGGCTCCCAGCGCACTCGCTCCCGGCCCGGGCCGCACGATGTGGTTCACGCAGCAGAACGCCCAGAAGATCGGGCGGGTCCAGATTCCGAATGGCCCGTCCGTCAATACGTTCACGGCGACGCCCGGCATCCCGATTCCCGCGGGAACCCCGGCGACCCTCACGTGGACGAGCACCGACGGCCTGACCGCCAGCATCGACCAGAAGGTGGGCGGCGTGCTCCCGAACGGGACCGTGTAGGTCTCCCCGCTCCTGACGACGACGTACACGCTGAGCGTCACGGGCCTCTGGGGCATCGCGTCCGCGCAGGCGACCGTGAACGTCATTCCCCCTCCCACCATCCCGACGTTCACGGCAACGCCCTCGAGCGTGAGCGCGACCGGGACCTCGACGCTGGCCTGGACGACCGTCGACGCGACGACCGCCAGCATCGACGAGGGCGTGGGCCCGGTGGCGACGAACGGCAACGTCGTCGTCACGCCCGGCACCTCGAAGACCTACACCCTCACCGCCATTGGCCCTTCAGGGCAGGCGACGCGCCAGGTCACGGTGACCGTCGTTCCGGCGCCCGTCATCGGGACCTTCACGGCCGCGCCGGACCAGATCGTGCTCGGAGGCTCGTCCACGCTCACGTGGAGCGTCACGGGCTCCACCACGTCGATCTCGATCGACGGAGGCGTGGGGACGGTCGCGGCGAGCGGCACAGCGCCCGTGACACCCACCCCGGCGGGTCTCAAGACGTACACGCTCACGGCCACGGGAATCGGGGGCACGGTCCAGAGCACGGCGAGCGTCAACGTCCTCCCGCCCGACGGCAATCTCTTCTCCCTCGCGCCCTGCCGCAGCGTGGACACGCGCGGCCCTTCAGGCCCGTTCGGCGGTCCGTCCCTCGTGGCCGGCGCCTCGCGCGACTTCACCATCGCCGGTCAGTGCGGGGTCCCGGTGGACGCCAAGGCCGTAACGATCAACGTGACGACGCTCTACCCACCCGTGCAAGGTTCGCTCACCGTCTACGCGAAAGGCATCACGCCGGCTCCGAACGCCACGGCCATCAGCTTCATGCCGGGCAGCGTGCGCGCCAACAACGCGAGCCTCGCCGTGGGCACCGGAGGAGCGCTCACCGTGGCCTGCAACATGCCGAGTGGCACCGTGGACCTGATCATCGACGTGTCGGGCTACTACCGGTAGGAGCGACCGGAACGACGCGGCTCGCATTCCCTTCCTTGCGGAGGACGAGCAGCACACCACAGACGACGAGGACGAGCCCGGCGAGCCGCGCGGCGGAGACCGGGCTCCTCGCGAAGCCCACGAGGCCGAAGTGGTCCAGCACCACGGCCGTGGTGACCTGTCCGGCGATGACGAGGGCGACGAGCGCCACGGCGCCGAGGCGGGGCGCCATCAGAATCGCGAGACAGATGTAGAACGCGCCGAGGAGCCCGCCGGTGAAGGCCCACCAGGGCGCCCCGCCGAACGAGCCGCGCGTGAAGGGCGCGAACACGGCCACGATCGCGAGGAGCGCGAGGGTTCCTACGAGAAACGAGATGAAGCCCGCCTGGAACGGCGAGCTGAGCGTCTGCCGGAGCCGCGCGTTCACACCCGTCTGCACGGTGATGAGCGCGCCGGCCAGAAGGGTCAGGAGGATCGGCGCGAGGTTCGAGCGCAGCATCTATGCCTCATGCCTCGACGGCGGCGATCTCGAACGCGAACCTCAGGGCCTTCGTCTCCACGGTCTCGAGCACCGCCCGTCCCGCGGCCACCGTGGGCAGCACGGCCCGCCAGAACGACGCTGCCGGGGCGTTCCGCTCGAGCACCTGCAGCTCCCAGCGTCCCTTTCGGGCCCGCAGGATCTCGCGCGCGAAGACCCGCGACAGTCCGGACCGCCGGTCGCCTCGCAGCACGAAAAACTCGGAGAGCTCGTGGTCCACTCCAGGCCGGAGAAACGGGAACGGCGGCTCGCCCACGAACGCGAAGCCGAACGGCCGGCCTTCGTGAAGCCCCACGAGCGGGTGGCACGCAGCCTCGCCGAGCCAGTACGGCAGGTGATCGGGCTGGAAACGGCCGGTCCTGTCGAGCGCATAGATCGACGTGTCGAATTCGGTGAGGTCGTGGAGGTAGAGGGGATACACGTTGCGCAGCCACTCGCGGAGGACGGCCACGGTTCCGGGTTCGGCGGCAGTGAGCGCGGCGTCCTTCGGCGCCGCGGCGGACGCACCGAGGTCCTGAACCGTGATCCCGGGCTCGATGGGACGCGACATGCGCACCGACGCGACGGAGATTCCCTCGGGCAGCGAGATGCCGAAGGACTCGTGCTCCTCGAAGCCGAGCGCCCGATAGAGCGGCTCGCCGGGCAGCGTCGCGACGAGTTCCAGACGCCGGAAACCGGCGACGCGGGCCGCGCTCGTGCACGCGGCGAGAAGCGCGCGGCCGATTCCCTGGCGAGCGTTGTCGGGATGCACGTAGAACGCCCGGATGCGCGCGGGCGCGACGTTGGGGTCGAGAAGCGTGTCGGCGTGAGTCTTGGCCTGGTCGCCGCCGTAGAGCGTGCGCCGGCGACTCCAGCCTCCGCAGCCGAGGATCGCTCCGTCGCGCTCCGCGACGAAGTACGTGCCGCCGTCGATGAGCTGCGTGTCGACTCCGAAGACGTGGAGGAGGGCGCTTTCGATCTCCTCGGGGG
>CAZXSG010000343.1:0-5324 GCA_964643185.1 uncultured Holophagales bacterium | reverse complement strand
GGGAGCCCACGCGCGGGACGGCAACACCATGGGGGTGATCAGCCCGGCCGACTCGACCTACGTGTCTCTCTCCTCCCTGGGCGGGTCCCCCTCGATGACCCCCTGCACCGGTGACGCGACCGGCAACGGGATGATCACGCCCTCGGATGCCACCTAGTTCACCCTGTTCACCACGTACGGCGGATAGCCTCCCGGTCCCTGATTCGGTCGTGACCGCGGCGTCCTTCGGCGCCGCGGTTGGCCCCTTTGCGCTACTCTCGCCTCGGCCATGTCCGAGATCTACGACCTCCGTCCCGTTTCGCTCCCTCGTCTCGCGGGCGGGACCTTCTCGCTCTTCGTACGCCTTCTCGAGAGCCGCCTCCTGGGGAGCGCGCTCACCGGCAAGACGCTCTCGGACATGGGCATTCCGTACTTCCGCGACCTCGTGGTCACCGAGTCGCCCGTCTTCCGCCCCACCTGGCCGGTCTCGCCGGCCATTCCGCGTCCCGAGACGACGGACGTCTTCGAAGCCCCGCACCCGACGCTTCCTCCCGTTGGACCGGCCGTGCGCACGGGCTTCCTCGCTCGCACCGCCGAAGACTTCGCGAACGCCTATCGTTCCGGGCAGACGACCCCCGAGGAAGTTGCCGAGAAGGCGCTCGCCGCCATCACGGCGAGCGACGGCCTCAACCCGCCGCTCCGCGCGTTCCTCGCTCCACGGCGCGAGGAGGTCATGGCCGCGGCTCGCGCGTCCTCCGAACGCTGGAAGAAGGGCCGCCCGTTCGGCCTCCTCGACGGCGTGCCCGTGGGCATCAAGGACGAGCTGGACCTCGCGGGCTACCCGACCACCGTGGGCACGCGCTTTCTCGGCACCGCGGCCGCCACGGAAGACGCGCACGCCGCCGGGCGCCTCCGCGCCGCGGGCGCGCTGCTCCTCGGCAAGACGAACATGCACGAGATCGGGATCGGCGTGACGGGCTTCAACCGCCCGCACGGCACGGCCCGCAATCCCCACGCGCCCGGCCACTACACGGGTGGCAGCTCGAGCGGCTCGGCCGCCGCCGTGGCCGCCGGCCTGTGTCCCGTCGCGCTCTCGGCCGACGCGGGGGGCTCGATCCGCATTCCGGCAGCGCTGTGCGGCGTCGTCGGGCTCAAGCCCACGTACGGCCGCGTGAGCTCGCACGGCGGGGCGCCGCTCGCGTGGAGCCTCGACCACTACGGCCCCATTGCCGCGACCGTGCGCGACGCCGCGCTCGCGTACGCGCTCATGGGCGGCCACGACCCGCGGGACCGCGACACGCGCTTTCAGCCCCCGCTCACGCTCTCGGGTCTGGAGGACCGTGCGGGCACGGGCCTCGGGGACCTCTCGATCGGCATCTTCAGGCCCTGGTTCGAGGACGCGGCCCCCGAGGTCGTCAAGGCCTGCCGGGAGCTTCTCGAGCAGCTCGTCGCGCGGGGCGCCAAGCTCGTGGAGATCGGGATTCCCGACCTTCGCGCCGCGCAGCTCGCGCACCTCGTGACGGTCGCGAGCGAGATGGCGACCTCGATGGCGCCGCACATGAAAGAGCACCTACGGGACTTCGGCCTCGACGTTCGCGCCAACCTCGCGCTCGCGCGGGCGTTCACGGCCGGTGACTACGTCAAGGCGCAGCGCGTTCGCGCGCGCACGATGGCGGCGTTCCAGAGCGTGCTCGAGAAGGTCGACGTCATCGTGACGCCCGCGACCGGGGTCACAGCCCCGGCGATCCGGGCCGACGTCCTGCCCGACGGTGAGTCGGACCTCACGACGCTCCTCGCGCTCATGCGCTTCGTCTTTCCGTCGAACCTCACGGGGCACCCGGCGATCTCCTTCCCCGCGGGCTACGACCCGCAGGGTCTGCCCGTGGGAATGCAGCTCATCGGACGTCCGTGGCACGAGCACGTGCTGCTGCGCGTCGCCCGGGCCGCCGAGCCGTTCGTCGAGCGGAAGAAGCCCCAGATCTCCTACGATCTTCTGGGCTGAGGCGACCTCGGGGACCGCCATGATCAATCTGCGACGACTCGGCCTCGCGCTCTTTGCAGTGCTGATCGTCTCCGGTACCGGAGCCGCCTCCGAGCCTTCTCCCACCAAAGCCCAACGGGCCACCGAGCGTCTTCGGGCCTTCATGGAGAAGCGGTAGATCCCGGGCCTCTCCGTTGCCGTGGGACAGCGTGGCCAGCAGGTCTGGAACACGGCACTGGGCGTCTCGGATCTGCAGAGCAACACGCCTCTGACCCAGGACTCCGTCTTCCCGATCGGGAGCACGTCCAAGGCTCTGACGTCCGTGGCTCTGGGCCAGCTCATCGAAGCGGGGAAGATCGATCTGGATGCCCCCATCCAGACCTACGTACCGTACTTCGAAGAGAAGGCGCACCCCATCACGGTGCGGCTCGTCGCAGGTCATCTGTCGGGAATCCGGGACTACGACATGACGGCCGGTGAGTATCACAACACCCGAAGGTTCAGGACCACGCGTGAAGCCGTGGAGGTCTTCCTGAAAGACCCCCTCCTGTTCGAGCCGGGAACCCGTTATGCCTACTCGGCCTACAACTTCGTGCTGCTCAGCGCCGCCATCGAGTCCGCATCGGGACAGGAGTTCCTGTCCTATATGCAGAAGATGGTCTTTTCTGCATTGAGGCTGAAGCGGACCGGTCCCGATCGGCGGCCCTCCCCGGTGCAAGGCCTCGTGACCTGCTACACGGCGGGTTTCCGGGGCGTGCCCTCCGAGGCCACACCCCTCGACGTCAGCAACAAGTGGGCGGCTGGAGGATTCGTGTCGACGTCGGTCGACATGGTCCGCTTCGGCAACGCTTTGCTGACCGGCCAGCTCCTGCGGCCCGAAACGCTCGCGTTGCTCACCACGCCACAGAAGCTGAAGGACGGAAAAGAAACGGGCTTCGGCTACGGAATGGGATGGCGCAGCGGGCGAGAAAAACTTCCCCTGACCGGGCGGGACATCCAGGTCCTGCACCATGGCGGGACCGCCAACGGCGCCATGTCGTTCTTCGTGCTCCTCCCCGAAGAGGGCCTGGTCGTCTCCATCAACAGCAACCTGCTCTTCACCCCCTTCGGGGAGCTGGCCGCGGAGGCCTACGCCATTGCCGATCTGTATCTCCAGAAAGAGCTCGAGAGGCCCTGAGCCGAAGCTCCGCCCGACAGCCCCGTTTCCGAGGCCCTTGACGGGCGGTGCGCGGAACGCGTATGACTTGCGAGTCATATGACTCGTGAGTCACACACCCCCCGCGCGACGTTCCGCAACCTCCCCGAGGGCAAGCGCGAGAAGGTCCTCGCCGCCGCGCTCCACGAGTTCGCGCGGAACGACTATGCGGCGGCCAACCTGGACCGCATCGCCGCCGCGGCCGGAGTTCCCAAGGGCTCTCTCTACCAGTATTTCAAGAGCAAGGAGTCGCTCTACGCCCTCGTCCTCTCCGAGGGGCTGGAGCGGGCCCTCGCGCTCTTCGAGGCGAGCCTCGGCCGGAAGCCGCCCGCCGACGCCTTCGAGCTGTTTCGCTCCGCCCTGGTCTTCGCGCTCACGCTTTTCGAGAAGAGCCCGGACCTCGCCTGGATCTACCTGAGGGTGGGTTACCTTCCCGCGACGGCCCAGCGGGAGACCGTGCTCCCGAGGCTCCGGCAGATGGGGCGTTCCTTCACGGATCGCCTGCTCGACATGGGCATCGCCGAGGGAACCATCGATCCCGCCGTCGACCGGCCCGCGGCGGCCTTCCTCCTCGATGCGCTCTCACAGCGCTTCCACGAGGCCGCGCTCCTGGCGGGATCGGCAGGAGCCCCGCCGCTCGGGCGCCGGGCCCGTGAGCGCCTCGCCGACGCCCTCGTCGACCTGGCGCGACGGGCGCTCGCACCGTCCAGGACCGAAAGGAGAGCCCGTTGAAGATCCCCGCGCTCCTCATGGCTTCGCTTTTCCTCGGCACTCCGCTCCGCGCGGACACCGAGCCCACACGGGCGGACCTCGAGGCCCGTCTGGCGCCCGAAGGCGCCGAATCGGCGCCGCTGTATCGCGTTCTCACGCCGCTCTTCCTCGACCACCTCGAACGCACGGTTCCCAAGGACCGCCTGGCCGAGCTCTGGAAGGCCACGGACCGGAACGCGTTCCTTTCGCTCCTCGAGAAGGTCACCGGGCGGGACCTCCTCGACACCGGCGAGCGGATGTTCGAGGCGCTCGAGAAGGAATCCGCTCGCGCGCCCGCTCCGCCAGGCGCGTGGACCAGAGTCCCCGTGGGGCCGTTCACGCTCAACGTGCGACAGGGCAGCGCCGCCCAGCGGGATCTCCCGCTCATCGAGAAAGACGTGACGGAAACCTGGGCGCGCGTCGCGGATCTCCTGGATCTCGCCGAGGCGGCCGACGCGAGCCGCCGGCTCCTCGTCGGCGACGGCAAAATCGACGTCTATCTGCACGCGACGCGCGCCGGGGAAGGAAAGGCCCGGCTCGGACACGGCCACGGCAGCACGTCGCTGGGCGGCACGATCGTCGACGGCAAGGGCCGGCTCTCGACCCGGATCGACGTTCTCTACCTCAACGCGTTCTCGCTCGCGGTGCTGGAGCACGAGGTCTCGCATGCCGTGGTGCTCCTGGCTTCGTTCGACGCACCGGCGTTCGCGAAGGAGGCCCTCGAAGACGAGTCCGGCCTGAAGACCGCGTTCCTTTCGGCCTACCGCAAGGTACCTGCATTCCTCCACGAAGGACTCGGCGACTATTCGCTGTATCACCACGGGCTCCAGAAGAGCTGGGGACTCCTCCCGGAACCGAGGAGGATCCTGGCGAGTCTTCGCGCCTCGGGTAGGACGCTTCCGCTCGAAGAGCTCCTCGCGGGTGACGTGCGGTTCCGGGCGAGGAACCACAAGGTCTTCTCCCTCGAAGCCGCGGCGTTCCTCGAGTTCCTCCTCACGACCCGGGGAAAGGAGCCCGTTCGGCGTTGGCTGTTCAGCGGCCAGGCGAACGGAGCGAAGAGCTTTGCGAAGGTGTTCGGAGCCGGAATCGACACAGTCGAGCGGGAGTTCTGGAGCCGGGCGTCGTCCACTCCCTGACGCTGTGAAGGCCACGGGCCGGGAGACAGTGGCACCCTTTCGGCGGAGGCTATGATCGGGAGGTGAAGCTCTCGAAGCCCCTGAGGCTCCTGATCGGGGGGCTCACCCTCTGGCCGTGCCTCTACCTCGTTCTCTTTCTCGCCGTGTTCGCCTTCATGTTCCTGTCTTTCGGAAGGGCCGGACGCAGTCCCTCGACAACGGAGATCCAGCAGGGCTTCGCCGTGCTCTTCATTCTGCATTTCGCGACGATGGTCCTCGTCCTTGGCTTGATGGCCTTCTACAT
>CAZXSG010000342.1:0-5330 GCA_964643185.1 uncultured Holophagales bacterium | reverse complement strand
CCTAAACGTTCGGCCTCGCTGGCGGAATGCGCAGGGTCTCGGCGCCGTTGGGGGCCTCGGGGGTCCCCCCGCGCAGAGCGATCGTGGAGCCCTCCTCGCCGCGCGTGACCACGACGACGGGCACGCGCCCGAGGATCTCGACCTCCGAGAGGCCGGTCTTCTTCTCGATGATCCCGAACTCGTACTCGTTGCCGATGAGGATCTCAGCGCCCTCGAGCCCGGCGAGGAGGTCCTCGGACGTGAGGCGCGCGACCTGCTGGCTGGGGTCGTAGACGAAGGGAATGCGCAGCTCGCGGCACTCCTCCGCGTACTTCCGCATCGCGGCCGGATCGTTCGGCGCCACGATGACGAACCCGATATCGGAATGATCCTCGCCCCGGAACGTCAGCTCGGCCGCCTTCGCCATCGCGCCCGCGTAGAACGTGGCGATCTGGTTCTGGTCCTGGTCGGTCGAGACGAAGAACGACGCGGTGAAGACGTCCTCGCAGATCCGGAGCCCCGAGACGTCGACGCCCTCGCCCTCGAGCCACGCCTTGTAGTCCGTCGCGTCGGGACCCGCCGTCGCCATGACCTTCGCCGCGGCGCCCACGAGCACGAGGTTGTAGGCGATGTTCGCGGCAACGCCCCCGCGCACCCGGCGCATCTCGTCCACGAGGAACGAGACCGAGAGGCGATGCATCTTGTCGGGCACCACGACATCGAGGAACTTGCCCGGAAAGGTCATCAGGTAGTCGTAGGCGACCGATCCGGTGACGACGATCTTCTTCATCATTCTCCCCAGTACTTCGACAGGAAAAGCGACAGCTTGAGGCGCGTCGCGTGCGGCACGTGCTGCTTCGGCGTCAGCACGGCGAAGCGGAGCGCCTCGGAGGCTTCGTGCGGGGCTTCGGGATCCAGCCTCTTCACGGCGTTGGCCAGCACACGGTTGGCCGTCTCGGCGTTGGTCTTCAGGATTCCGAGGATGGCCTCCACCGTGACGGCCTCCTCGGACTCGTGCCAGCAGTCGTAGTCGGTCACGAGGCACATCGACGCGTACGCGATCTCGGCCTCCCGGCAGAGCTTGGCCTCCTGCGCGTTCGTCATGCCGATCACCGAGACGCCCCACGAGCGGTAGAGATTCGACTCGGCCTTGGTCGAGAACTGTGGCCCTTCCATGCACACGTAAGCCCCGCCCCGGTGCACGACGGCCTTTTCCTCGGCACCGGCGGCCGCGAGCGCGTCGAGGAGCTTGCCGGAGACCGGATCGCCGAACGACACGTGGCCCACGCAGCCCTCGCCGAAGAACGTCGAGATGCGGTGCTTCGTGAGGTCGATGAACTGGTCGGGCAGAACGATGTCGGTGGGACGGAACTCCTCCTTCATCGAGCCGCAGGCCGAGGCGGAGAGAAGGTAGTGGCAGTCGAGCTTGCGGAAGCCCCAGACATTCGCTCGGAAGTTGATCTCCGAGGGCAGCATGTCGTGATGCCGTCCGTGCCGCGGCAGGAACGCGACGGGCACGCCCGAGAGCTCGCCCAGAACGTAAGCGTCCGAGGGTGGGCCGAACGGCGTCTCGAGGCGGAGCTCCTCGGAAACGACGAGACCTGGCAGGTTGTAGAGGCCGCTGCCTCCCACGAGTCCGATGCGTTTCATGAGCTGCTCCTCAGCCGGGGCTGACGTCCATCTGGGCCAGGATGTCGTGCGCGAGCTTCAGCGCCGCGCGGCCGTCCTCGCCGGTGACCTCGGGGGCAGAACGCTCCCGGCAGGCCTTCAGGAACGCCTTGTTCTCTTCGGTGAGCGGGTCGGTCTTCTGGGCGGTGACGGGCCACTCCACGACGCGCGGCGGGCCCGACATGCGGTCCAGCAGGTAGGCCGTCACGTCGCGGGCCTGCGTGTCGAGCGAGAAGTACCAGTCGGGCTGGAAGAACCGGAACTTGCGCGTGCGGTCCTGCGAGACGCGGGAGGCCGTGAGGTTCGCGACGCAGCCGCCCTCGAACGCGAGACGCACCGAGGCGATGTCGATCTTCTGGCTCAGGATGGGGACGCCGACCGCGCGGATCTCGACGACGGGTTTTCCTACGAGGTCGAGCGCGATGTCGAGATCGTGGACGAGGAGATCGAGCACCACGTCCACGTCGAGGGCACGGGCGACGAACACGCCCAGCCGGTGCGCCTCGATGAACTTCACCTGCGTCACGAGGGGCCGCACGGCCACCACGGCGGGGTTGAAGCGCTCGATGTGCCCCACCTGGAGCACGCGGCCCTTCTCCCTGGCCAGCGCGACGAGCCGGTCGGCCTCGGCGAGCGTCACGCAGATGGGCTTCTCGATGAGCACGTCGGCCCCGCCCGCGAGCAGCTCTTCGGCCACCTCGGCATGGGTCGACGTGGGCGTCGCGACCACCACGGCCGTGGCTCCGGCGTCGAGAAGCTCCCGGATGCTGCCGCGCCTCACCATGCCCTTGGCGCCGTGCTGCGCCTCGATGGCGGCGGCGGCCTCGTCGCTCTTCTCGACGAAGCCCACGGGCTCGGACCCTTCGATTTCGGTGAGGATGCGCGCATGGTGACGGCCGAGGTAGCCGCACCCCACGACGCCCGTTCGGAGAACGCTCATCAAGGGCCCGGAGTGTAACGGCTTTCCAGGGCCGCTCCGGCCCGGTAGTCTCCGCGGTTCTTATGGAAGAGCGCGACTACAAGTCCACCCTCCTTCTCCCCAAGACGGATTTCCCCATGAAGGGAGATCTCCCCAAGCGTGAGCCCGAGAGGCTGAAGCGCTGGCTCGAGGGGGGCCTCTACGAAGAGATCCGGGCGGCTCGCAAGGGCTCGCCCGTCTTCGTGCTGCACGACGGCCCGCCGTACGCCAACGGCACGATCCACATCGGCCACGCCCTCAACAAGATCCTGAAGGACATCACGGTCCGCGCCCGCCTGCTGGACGGCTTCGACGCGCCGTACGTGCCCGGCTGGGATTGCCACGGCCTTCCCATCGAGATCAAGGTCGACAAGGAGCTGGGCCCGAAGAAGAAGGGCATGTCCGACGTCGAGATCCGAAAGGCCTGCCGCGCCTACGCAGACAAGTGGATCGTCGACCAGCGCGTGGACTTCCAGAGGCTCGGCATCCTGGGCGCCTGGAACGCCCCGTACGCCACGATGGACTTCGTCTACCAGGCGGAGATCGCGAAGGCGTTCGGCGAGTTCGTGGGCAAGGGGCTCGTGACGTTCGGGTTCAAGAGCGTCCTCTGGTGCGTGAGCTGCAAGACCGCCCTGGCCGAGGCCGAGGTGGAATACGAAGACAAGGTCGATCCCTCCATCACCGTCGCGTTCCCGATGCTCGGGGGTGAAGCGATCTGGGGCGATCTCGTCGCGGGCTCGCAGTGCTATGCCGTAATCTGGACGACGACGCCCTGGACGCTTCCGGCCAACCGCGCCGTCGCGCTCGGACCCGACGTGGAGTACGTCCTCGCCCGGCGGGCAAGCGATCCGGCAAAGCTCTACCTGTTCGCTTCCGCACTCGTCGGCCAGGTCGCGGCGACGCTCGGCTGGAAGGACCTCGAGGTCGTCGAGGGCTCCGCCCGCACGGGCGCCGCGATCGCCGCGGCGCGCCCTTCATACAAGCGGCCGTTCGATCTCGACGGCAACTCGTTCGGGTTCCTCCTCGGCGAGCACGTCTCGACCACCGACGGCACGGGTCTCGTCCACACCGCGCCCGGCCACGGCCGCGACGACTACGAGGCGGTCAAGCGTGCGGGCTTCAAGGTCGACGACCCGTCGCTCTGCCCCGTCGACGAGGCGGGCTTCTACGACGTGTACGCGCCCGAGGCGCTGCGCGGCAAGCGGGTCGTCTCGCCGAGAACGCCCGAGCTCAGCGCGAACGTCGCCGTGCTCGCCGCGCTCCGCGCGGGCGAGGCCTCCGGCACGATCCTCCTCCACGAAGCCGACCTCCCCCACTCGTACCCGCACTGCTGGCGCTGCAAGAACCCGGTGATCTTCCGCGCGACCCACCAGTGGTTCATCGATCTCACGCCTCTCAAGGACACGGCGCTCGCTCAGATCCGCGAGGCCGTCACCTGGGTGCCAGGCTTCGGCGCGAACCGCATCGGCGCCATGGTGGAGAACCGTCTCGAGTGGACGATCTCCCGCCAGCGCCGCTGGGGCTCCCCCATCACGTTCCTCGTGCGCACGCACCCGGACGGCAGGATCGAGCATTACCCGTCGCGGCAGTCCACCTCGAAAGAGGACGTCGCCCGGCGCGAGCGCTTCTTCGCGCGCGTCACGGAGACGTTCAAGGTGCCCGGCGCCGACGCCTGGTACGACGACGAGGCCTTCCCCGCGAGCGCGTTCATCCCGGAAGAAGACAGGGCCTTCGCCGGCGAGGGCTTCGTGAAGGTGCGCGACATCCTCGACGTGTGGTTCGACTCGGGCGTCTCGAACGCGGCCGTGCTGCGCTCCGGGGCCTACGGCATCGCCGACCCGTACGCCGAAGCCACGAAGGCTCCGGTGCTCTACCTCGAGGGCCACGACCAGCACCGCGGCTGGTTCCAGAGCTCGCTCCTCACGTCGGTCGCGCTCACGGGCAAGGCCCCGTACGACACCGTGCTCACGCACGGCTTCGTGGTGGACGGCGCGGGCCGTAAGCAGTCGAAATCGCTCGGCAACGTCGTGGTTCCGCACGAGGTCATCGCGAAACACGGCGTCGATGTCTTGCGCCTCTTCGTGGCCCACGCCGACTACACCGACGACGTGCGGCTCAACGAGGAGATCCTCACGCGCACGGCCGAGGCGTACCGCAAGATCCGCAACACCGCGCGGTTCCTGCTCTCCGTGCTGGCGGACTTCGATCCGGCCGTCCACTCGGTGAGCTCCGAAGCGCCCCTGCCCCTCGAGCGTTTCGTCCTGGGCCTCACGGCGCGGGTGCTCGAGGAGACCAAGGGCGCCTACGCCCGTTTCGAATTCCACACGGCAGCCCGCCGGCTCCTCGAGCTCGCCACGACGGACCTCTCGGCCCTGTGGTGCGACGTCCGCAAAGACGCGCTCTACGTCCTCGCCCCGGACGATCCGGTGCGCCGCTCGGCGCAGACGGCGGCGTATCGCGTCGTCGAGGCGATGGCGCTGCTGTTCCACCCGCTCTGTCCGTTCACGGCCGAGGAAATCTGGGAGCACCTGCCTGCCCGGGGCTCGAGAGTGCGGACCCCCGCACTCGCGACGTGGAGCAGCCTCGCGCTGCCCGCTCTGGGGGTCCACGTGCACGCGGCGTGGGACCGGCTCCTCACCCTTCGCGACGACGTGCAGAAGCGCCTCGAGCCCCTCCGGCGAGACGGCTCCGTGGGCTCCTCGGCGCAGGCCGCGGTCGTCCTCGG
>CAZXSG010000341.1:0-5340 GCA_964643185.1 uncultured Holophagales bacterium | reverse complement strand
CGAAGTCCTCGTCGGATACAGTGCCGTTCTTGTAGTCCCAGCTCGCGTCGCCCACGAGGAGCGCGTAGCGCGGACGCGGGCTCCAGGTGTCGTACGTATGCTTCAGGAAGTCGCGGATGGCGCCGGGATCGAAGAAGCCGTCCCGGAAGCGATCGTAGACGTCCTCGACCGGAACGACCTCGGTCTTGAAGCCCTCGGCGCGCCGGACGCGCGCGAGCTTCTCGGCAGCCGGCAGGAAGCTCTCGTGCGAAATGATGACGAAGTCGGCCCCGAGCCCCGCGGCCTTCAGATCCCGCGGATGCGAGACGAGGACGTCTCGCGGACGGAGCGCGCTGCCCGCGAGAACGGCCCGGAAGAGATGAGCGTCGCCGCCCTTTTTCGAGGCCGGGGGCGCGAACGTCACCTTTCCGTCGGCATCGGCCGCGATCCGGAACACGCGGTTGTCCTCGGTGTCGAAGATCTCCAGCGCCGCGCCCTTCGGCGCGTTCAGCACCACCGGCTCCTTCTGCGAGGCGCGGAACTCGGCCTGAACGCCGGGCGCCACCCGCAGGAGCCGCGGGTACGAGAGCTCCACCCAATCGAGGAGCACGAGGTCGATACCCTGGGTCGTCTCTCCGAGGGCCCGGAGCCCGAGCTCGTTCCTGTTGGCCAGCTGGCTCGTCTCCAGGGTCTTCTCGAAGAGGAACGCGTTCTCGCCGTCGAAGACGGCCTTGCCGAGCGCGACGCCGTTCCAGGTGACGTCCACCGTGTGGTCCGGCTCCTGCTGGAGGTGGCTGTATCCCACGAACCGCACCCGCAGGGTCGCGGTGCCCTCTCCCGGATCCGGCGCGGGAATCGCGATCGTCGTGGGCTTCTCGTCCGTCGCCTTGATCTCGGCCCAGAACCAGCTCTCCTCGGGCTTGTCGTAGCCGGAGAAGCGGATCAGCTTCTTGTTCACCTCGAAGTGGCTCGGGACCACCGTGGACGTGCGCGCGACGACGCCCTTGACCGTGCCCGCCAGCTTCGCGGCACCCGCTGTAAGGAAGCGGGCGGGAGCCGTTCCCGGCGGTGCCACCTCGAGGAGGTAGACGGAGGTCGTGGTGAACTCGTCCTCGTAGGTCTTCGTGCCCCGGGGAAACTCTCCGAGGAACTCGATCGCGAACCGCCCGTCGGGGCTGCCGGCAGGGAGCTTCTCGAGGCGGGAGGGCCGCTCGACCCCCTTGGCGCGGATCCGGAGACGATCGATCTCGGCATCGGGAACCCTGCGACCCGCGCCCGCGAGGGCCGCGTCGGTGAGCCGGATGACCGCGTCGCGATCGACGAGGACCTTCGTGAGCGTCTCGGGCGCCGGGATCGCGACCGCGGCCCGGACGGGAAGATCGGCCAGCAAAAGAAGGAGAGCCATCGCGACCGAGGCTCTGCCAAAGGGGAATCTCATCACCACGCCGGATGATAACGGCCGTGCGGTGAAGCTCATTCCCGGCCGGGCGCATCTCGGCTAGACTCGTGCCGCCCCGATGAGTTCCTCGGACGATCGTCCTCGAAAAGCCCTGAAAAAGACCACCCCGAGGCGGCCCGCGAAGGTTCGCCCGGACGTGGTCCACCCACCGGCGCACCTTCCGGCCATACGCGACCGCCTCGGCCTCGTGTGCGCGGGCGGCGGTGTGACGGGCGCGATCTACGAGATCGGAGCGCTGGCGGCCCTCGAAGATCGCATCGAAGGCACGAACATCACCGATTTCGACATGTTCGTGGGCGTCTCGGCCGGCTCGTACATCAGCGCTCTTCTCGCGAACGGCGTCACCCCCGGCCTGCTCTACCGCACCGTCACCCGCGGCACCAAATCGGGCACGGCGCTCGACGACCTGGCGCTCTTCCGGCTCAACACCGAGGAGATCGCCCGCCGCGTGGCGAGCGCGCCGAGGACGATCTTCGAAGCCTCCTGGGATTTCTACAAGAACCGCCGCGAGACGACGCTCACCGACCTCGTGCAGTCCCTCGGCCGGCTCCTCCCCACAGGCCTCTTTCAGAACGACGGGCTGCGCGAGTGGATGAACAGCTGGCTCGGTCAGGCGGGCCGCACCGACGACTTCCGCCGGCTCGAGCGCATTCTGCGGATCGTGGCCGTGGAGCTCGACACGGGCGAGCCCAAGGCGTTCGGCGCCCCCGGTTTCGACCACGTGCCCATCTCGAAGGCCGTCCAGGCCTCCTGCGCGATCCCCGGGCTCTACCGGCCCGTGCTCATCGACGGCAAGGAGTACATCGACGGCGGAGTCCGCAAGACGGCCCACATCTCGCTCGCGATCAAGGAGCGCTGCGGCCTCGTCGTCTGCGTGAACCCCATCGTGCCGTTCCACATTCCGGGCTCCCACGAGCCCGTGCTGAACGGCGAGCAAGGCGTTCTCGCGCGGCGCGGGCTGCCGGCCATCCTCGATCAGGTGTTCCGGGTCACGCTGCACTCACGCATGAACTACGGCATGGCGCGCTACCGCGAGGATCACCCCGACGTCGACATCGTGGTGTTCGAGCCGCGTCCACAGGATCTCCCCCGCTTCATGAGCAACATCATGCGCACGTCGACTCGGGTTCGCATCGCCGAGTACGGCTACCGCACCACGATGGCGCAGATCGACGCGGACTATCCGCGTCTCGCCAAGATGTTCGCGAACCACGGGCTCGAGCTCCTCGAGTCCGCCCCGAAGGAGAGCCTGGCTCTCCGTTTCGCGGAGCGGCTCGAGCGCAAGCTCGAGGGCGACATGCCCACGCGCCTGGCGGCCAATCTCGAGCTGCTCGAGCACGAGCTGGACCGCCCGGCCCGGAAGACGACCGCAGGCAAGTAGGCGGACCCGCGGGTCAGTCTCCGGTCCAGATGCTGCCGCGGCGCGAGAGGCGCGAGTCGATCATCGTCTGCAGCGTCGTGCGCACGGTGTCGGCCAGCTCGTTGACGATCATCGGCCGGTCCGCGACCTCGGGCCCGTAGCTCTCGTACGTGATGGGCTTGCCGATGTCGATGAACCACTTCGTGGGGAGCGGCACCACGCCGCCGAGACCGAACAGCGGGAACGTCGGCGTCACGGGAAAGTACGGCAGCCCCAGAGGCCGGCCCACGAAGTCGGCCCGCATGAGGTTCGGATACGTCTCCTCCGCGCCCACGATGGATACGGGAATGATGGGCGAGCCCGTCTTGAGCGCGAGGCGCACGAAGCCGCCGCGCCCGAAGCGCGCGAGGCGGTAGCGGTCGGAGAAGAGCTTGCCGATGCCCTTCACGCCCTCGGGAAAGACGCCCACGAGCTCGTCGCGGTTGAGGAGGCGCTCGCCATTTTCGGGGCAGGCGCGCACCTCGCCGAGGTGCCTGAGCCAGGGCTGAAGGAAGGGCAGAGTCGTGAACATGTCGAGGACGAGCATGCGGGCCTTGCGGCGCGCCGGGTGCTCGCTCGCGATGCCGTACTTCACCATGGCGCCGTCCCACGGCAGCACGCCCGAGTGGTTCGCCACGAGCAGCGCCCGCGAGTCGTTGGGGATGTTCTCGGCGCCCGTCAACGTGACGCGCCACCACACGCGGTACAGGAACTCGAAGAGCGGTTTCCAGGCCTCCCCGGCCACCTCGTCCCAGCCGAAGTCGTCGAACTCCAGGGAGCGGCGACGGTGTTGATAGAGGTTCCAGAGGTCGATCAGCGCGCGCGGAGACGTGAAGTCGGGGTTCTCGCGCAGGAAGTGCGCGGCCTCACCGAGCACACCGCGGAGGAGGTTCTCGTCGTCGGCACGCTTCAGGAGGCTCGGGGCGAGGCCTACCTTGAGCCTCGGCGTGCGGCTCGCGTCGGGGGGCGCCGGCTGGACCCGGGATGCGGGCGGAGCGGAAGGAAGAGGAGGTGGTGGTGGAGGAGCGGCCACGGTGCCGGCGGGCTCCGGAACCTCGGCCGGGACGGCGCTCATGACGCGCGTCGTGCGCGGCTTCCTGCTCCTCACGGGGGCGTTGCTCGCTGTGCTCACTGCGCGGCCCTCCTCGAGCCGGTGTCGCTCTTCTGCGCGGCCGCGAGCTTGCGGGCAGCCGCCTCCTTCTGAAGACCCTTCGAGAACCGGTAGACGGCGCGTTGCGCCACCTCCTCCAGCTCGTCGAAGCTCAGGAGACGGCCTTTTCCGCGCCGCACGCGCACCGTCGCGAGCACGGCCTCGAGCGTCGAGAGATTCGGCTCGAAGCCGAGCACCCTCTTGGCCTTCTGGTTGTCCGCGACGCAGAGATAGCGGAAGTAGTCGGAATGGACGCCCGGCATCAGCCCCACACCGGCCAGCCACGCGGCCTCCTGCGCGGCGTACGCGAGCGGGTGCGGCAGCGGAACGGCCAGGGTGGCGTAGAGCAGATGGAACGCCGAGAGCGGCAGCACGCCGTCGGGCGCGATGTTGAAGACCCCGCGCGTCTCGTGCCGGTCGAGGACGAGGCGGATCGCCTCCACCGCGTCGTCCGGGCTCATCGCCTGGAGGAGCGGGTCGTACCCCATGAGCGTCATGTTGTACGGCGACTCGAAGAGCCGCTGGCGGTAGTCGCGTACGTCGGGCGCCGTGAGCGGCGCGAACCTCAGCACGGTGACCTTGGACTCCGGATGCCGCTTCTGGTGCGCCCGGGCGAACGACTCGGCCTCCACGAAGTCGCGCACGAAGCGGTCCTGCGGGTCGGGGCGGAGCGGGTGCTCCTCCGAAAGGAAGTTCGGGTTGTCGCCGCGCGCGCCGTAGACCAGGGTCGTCGAGCCCATGACGAGGCGCGAGATGCCGGCCTCCCCCGCGGCCGCGGTGACGTGCAGGGCGCCCAGGGCGTTCAGCTCGTGGGCGTACGTCGCGTCGCGGAGCGGGCTCCTCACGCAGGCGAGGTGCACGATCGCGTCGGGCTTCTCCTCGCTCAGGATGCGCAGGAGCGCGCCGTCGGCATGCGGGAGGTTGAGGTCCAGGAACCGGTGACGCACGTCGGCCGGCGCGTCGGGCGGCGGCACGAGGTCGATCACCACCACGTCGCGGTCGCCGCGGGCGGCGAGGGCCTTCACGAGGCGCGAGCCGATGCGGCCGCTGCCGCCGGTGATGGCGACCTTCTCCTTCCGCGGCGGGGCCACGAACTCGATGAGCCGGCCACCGGTGGTGGGTACGGACGCGCGCCGGGTGGCCCGTCCCGCCGGCCTGGCGGCGCTGGGGTGGCAGGGTGCCCATCTGTCCTCCCTATCGATGACGTGCCGTGGCGGAGGTCGTTCGCGCGACCGTCCGCGAGGCGTATCGTTGAACCGGTCAAGGTTATCGCGCCGGTGGCCGCCCACGGAGGCCCGGGTCGGCGACGAACACGGAGATCCGCCCCTGCGCGTCGCGCTGGCCCAGCTCAAA
>CAZXSG010000340.1:0-5349 GCA_964643185.1 uncultured Holophagales bacterium | reverse complement strand
GCTCGAGCGGACTGCCCTCCACGAGAACGGTCTTGGGCGCGTCGTAGTGCGCCGTCGGGAAGAGCGGGGAGTCCCGCATCCCGGGCGGGCCGGGCTCCGCGATGACGACGTCATAGGCGCCTCTCGGGGCGAGGCCCGGAAAGATCCGCCGATCGCCTTCGAACACGCGGATCCGCGGATCCTTCAGGATCGAGGCGTTGAGCGCCAGATACGGATCGAACGCCACGACGCGCTCCGGCTCCACGATGTGGATCTCGTCGAGAGTCTTGTGGCGTCTCACCGCTTCGGCGGAGAGGCCCGTGCCGAAACCGAGGAGGAGCGCGCGGCGGGGAGACCGCGACAGGAGCAGCGGGAGATGGGCGCGGAGCCTCCGTGAGGCCTCCTGCGCGGCGCTCATGTCCGAGACGCGAACGCCGTCTCGGTACAGGGCGAGGCCGCCGCTTCTGCGATTGGTGTTGTGCCGCAGCCAGAAGAGATGCCCCTCTGCGGGCGCGACCGCCAGCACGCGTCCGCCCGGCCCGAGCGCCTCGAGCTTGGAGGCGGAGACCGTCCTCGGTACCGAGAGCGCCAGGACTCCCGCGAAGAACGTGATCGTGAAGGCCGCGAGCGGGCGAGCGCTCCTCAGGCCCGCGAACGGAACGGCGAGGAGCGTGAACGGCACGAGGAAGAGGAGGCCCACAGGAACGGACCCCTTCGGGCCCCAGGGTCCGCGGACCTCGAAGCCCACGAGGGCGAGCCAGAGGACGCCCCCGAGGAGCAGGCCCGCAGCGAGCAGACGGGGCCTCGCGATGAGGACCCGGGACGCAAACGCCGGGATCGAGAGCCCGAGGAGCACGAGAAACGCCCGCGCCTGGAGAGGGAACGCGGCCTCGTCGTGAAGGGTGCCCGGGAACCTGGTCGAGAACGCGAGGAGGCCGCCGCACAGGAGGCCTGTACCGAGGGCCAACGGGATGCTCCACAGCGGTGGCCGCTCGTCCTCTTCCGGGACCGGGGCCTCTCTCAGAGGTCCGGACGCCGCAACGAACAGGGTCGCCACCGCTCCGAGCGCGAGTCCCGGAAGCGCCCCGGTCACCGCGCCGAGAAGAGCTCCTGCGGCCGCGCCCGCGAGCAAAACGCCGATCGACTCCGTTTCGGGCAGGAGCAAACCCAGGAGAGCCGCGGGAAGGCCGACGAGCAGGAATGCGAGAAGGAGGCACGCGGCGCGGTGGCCGATCGAGGGCAGGCCGTTCGTGAACGGCAGCTCGCCAACCAAGACCCGGAGCGGAGAGTCCGCGAAGGCGACGAGCGCCGCGGGCCCCAGTGCCGGAAGGGCCCCGAGGCGCAGCGCAGCGGCTCGAGAGGAGCCGCGCACCGCCCGGGAAAACAGAAGTCCCAGGGCGAGCCCGGCCCCGAGCGCGAGCGGTGCGGCGCCCGCCGCGCGAATCGGGCCCACGGCGTTCACCATGAGCTCCTGCGTTCCGAGAAGGACGAGCGCCGCCGCCGCTCCGAAGACGAAGGCCGCAGATTTCACGGGGCCTCCGGGGCGACCGGGGCCGGTCGGAACGGGGGCCGGTAGGGAGCCGGGATGATCCGGGAGAGACGCGCCGCCGTCGCGGTGTCCGAGAGGGCCGTTCGCAGGGCGCTCGCGAGCTCGGGGGATGCGCGCTCGAGCTCGGGAGTCACCTCCTCGGGATGAAAGAGGAGGGAGGGCTTTCCTGCGAGGAACGTGCTCCTGGGATGGCTCGTCTGTACCGAGGCGTTGACCTGGATCGCGTCGAGGCTCGCGAACCCGTCTTCGATCACAGGCATCGTCTCGAACGCTTCGCGGAACCGCGGACCGGCGCGCATGAACGTGGCGGCCAGGTCACCGGCGCTCGCGAAGCCGAGGCGGGCGAGGTCCCGGCGAACGGCGTCTTCCCGGACGAGTCTTCCCTGCAGGGCCGCGTAGGCGATCGGCCGATCGCTACCCACCAGAATCAGGTCCCGCCCCCAGCCCACCATGAGCAGGCTGTGCCGGAACGAGCGCGTGAACGTCGCGACCACGAGGTTCACCGCATCCTCATCCAGCAGGTATTCGGGAAGCCACTGACTCACGAGGCCGCCCTCCGCCAGCCGGGAGCGCACCGCCGCGTAGTACTCCATCGAGTACAGGCGCGAGATGCCGGGCTGCAGCGGCGGCGGGGGCTCCATGGTGACGAGATCGTAGAAGCGATCCTCCGAGAGCTTCACGAACTGCCGGCCGTCGTCGACGAAGAGGCGCAGCCGGTCGTCGGCCAGGACGTTTCCGTTCTGTGCGGCGAAGTGCCGGTTCAGGGCGTAGACGCTCCGGTTCAGATCCACGATGTCGAGCCGCTCGATCGATCGGTGCTGCCGGATGGCGTCGGCCGTCGAGCCGACGCCGAAGCAGATGAGAAGCGCTCGGCGGGGCTCATGGGCGTTGAGCAGGAGGGGCACGTGGGCCATCGACCTCATGTAGGTTTGCGCCCCGAGGCTCGTGCCCGACATGGAGTGGGCGTCGAACATGAGAGAGCGACCGCTTTGGCTCCCGAGGTTTTCCCTGACCCAGAAAAGATGCTGCGGGGAGCTTCGGTAGGCGAGGACGCGGCGACCCCCCTCCAGGCCCAGGAGCAGCCGCGGCGGGAGGCCTCGAGGAATGAGGAAGACGGCGATCGCCAGCGCCGCAAAGGCCACCGCGGCCGACGCGCGGCGCCCGAGGCCGAAGAGAACACACGTTCCCGCGAGCGCGACGATCCCGAAGACGCGCGCCGCGAAGAAGACGTTCACGAGCGGGAGAAGCCAGCCGAAGGCCAGCACGCCGCAGAGGAACGCGATCGTGTTGGCCGCGTACGCTTTCGAGATTCCGTGTCCCGCCTCGACCAGCCGGTCGCAGGCGTCGGGGAGCAACGTCGAGAAGAGGGTGTAGGGCACGAGCACGAGAAACGCGACGGCGACCGCGACGACGCAGAACGCCGCGAGCCTCGGTGAGAGGCTCTCCGCGGAGGCTCCCCACACGAGAAGGGCGCGAGTCACGCGGGGCTCGACGAAGTAAACCGCGATGCACCAGATCCCGCCGAGGAGAGTGGCCAGCGCCAGCCGCCGGGGGCGTGGGGCGAGGCTGTGGACACCGCGTGACGCGACCCAGATACCGAGGATCGCGAAGAACGAAAGGAGCGCGAACGTGCCGCGCGTGGGTCCGAGGACGAGCCTCACGAACGCATAGGCGAGCGCCTGGAGGCCCCCACAGAGGAGGCCCGAAAGGACCGCGGGAAAGGGCACCGGCGCGCGGAAGAATTGGTCTCCCGCGGAGTTTTCGGGCGGCGCGTCCGCAACCCGGGAGAAGAAGAGGCCCAGCCCCAGGGTGACCGACGCCGCCAGTGCGAGGCAGCCGGCGTAGCCGAACAGCGTGACACCCACGAACTCGGTGAAGAGGACACCTGCGGAGGCTCCGAGCGTGTTGGCCGCGTACAGACGGCTCGCGAAACGGGGCTCCCCGGGGAAGAGACCCACGAGATAGGGAAACGTCAGGCCCATCAGCGTGGTGGGAATGCCCACGGCCAGGATCGCGAAACCGAGGCGAAGAGCCTCGTAGCCCAGCGACGGTACCGAGACGGGAACGCCTCCGGCCATCCCCGCGACGTACGGAAGCTCGCCCAGAACGCCCCGGAGCGGGGTCGAAACGAGAGCCATGAGGAGGAGCGCCGCGAGGGTCAGGACGAGCTCGGTCCGGCCGTAGTGCACGAGGCCCCGTCGTCCCGTTTGGCGCTCGAGGAACCGGTAGACGCGGGGCGACAGGAAGGAGCCGAGCCCGAGCCCCCCGATGAAGGAGCACAACACGACGAGGAACGTGGTTCCCGAGGCCCCGAGGGCGTCGACCAGGGCGTGATACCAGACGATCTGGTAGGCGAGAGCGGCGGCGCCCGAGAGCGCGTAGGCCCGCACGACGGTTCGAGGACTCACGTCGTCCGAGTGTAGACGGACTGCGGGATCCTGCGGATAGTGTGCCGAATGAGGATGGGAGCAGGTTGACCCGAATCGTGCTCGGGAGGGACACCGAGCATCACCGCATCCGGGTGTTCGAGAAGGGCGGCCTCCGCGTCCTCGCGTTCGACCGCTTGACGCAGGGCTTCCTGCCGGTCGGCCGCCCGGTAAGGCGCCGCGCCAACTACACGGACGGTCTCGCGTTCGCGCTCGGCGCTCTGGCGGGGCCGATCCAGGACGTCGTGATCGTGGGTCTCGGAGCGGCCATGCTGCAAGGCCTTCTCGCACCCGCGGGCATCCGCTCGACGACGATCGAGCTCGACCCCGAGGTGGTGGATCTCGCCCGCGAGTTTTTCGCGTTCGAGCCGGATGAAAACACCCGGGTTCTCGTTGGCGACGGACGACGGGTGCTCGAGCGGGAGATCGGGAGAACGGACGCGATTCTCCTCGACGCGTTCTCCGCCGATGGCGTTCCCGAGCATCTTGCGACGCGCGATTTTTTCGAGCTCTGTAGCGCGCGCCTCACTTCCGGGGGAATCTTCGTGGGGAACTTCGTGGGAGCGCTCACGGGCGCCCGAAATGGGCATTTCTGGACCGCTGTGAAGGCGCTCGAGGAGACGTTTCCCGGAGTCGTCGTGCTCCAGGACGAGCTCGCCGGGGGTCAGACGGTGTTCTTCGGAAACGCGATCGTGATCGCGACGAAGGGTGGCGTCCTCTCCCGGACGGACCTCCGGAATCGCGCGTTCGACCTGGCCCGCCGGCTGGCCCGGCCGGAGCTGATGCTCTGGGCGCCCCGCTTTTTCGCCGGACCCTACCCGCCGGGTGCGACGGCCCTCAGCTCAGATGCTGATTGAGCCCGGAGAGCTCGGCGATGAGAGCTTCCCGGTCGCTCTCGGGAAGGTCGGGGGCCTGCCCCAGGAGCAGCTCGACCTCGCTGAGGTGCTGCCGGGCGGCCTCCAGGGCCGACTGGCGGCCCCCGCCCGCGTTCTCGCTGCGCACCTGATCCACGAGCGAGGGGAGGTGGACGGCGGCCGTCCACAGGCGCTTGCCCGCCTCGGTGCGCCGGAGTCCGTAGCCCTCCACCGCGGCACAAAGGGCGTGCGCGATGCTCTGGCTCATCTTCCAGGCAGTGAACGTGAATTCGGTTTTCATCCTCGACGTCGCTGACATCCTATACGCAGGAACGGGCCCATACGTTCCGTCCGGGGACGAAGTTCGCGTTCCCGGTGACGAGCGGCGGTCGGTGGTCCGTGGGGTGCCGGGCCCCCCTTTGGCCCCCGACACGCTGTATCTTTCGGCAGGGTCGTGGGCCGTGCAGGCTCCACCCGCGGCTTAGGAGGAACCCAACGTGCGTCGTACAACCACCGCCATCGGAGCCCGCCACGCTGGAGC
>CAZXSG010000339.1:0-5349 GCA_964643185.1 uncultured Holophagales bacterium | reverse complement strand
CCCGCGTGCCCTCCCGGCGGGGGGGTCCGGGGGGCCGGCTCGCCCGGCGGGTCCCCCGTTGGGGGGGCGGGGTCGGGCCCCGTGGGCGGGCCCGCGACGGGGATCGCCGAGCCGGTCAGGAGCCGGCGCGGCCACGTTGCGGACGCGGGCCAAAGAACCGGCAGCAGGATCACGGCCGGCCAGGTCGTGAGCTTGAACGCGACCGCAGCGCCCCAGGTGAGCGCCTCGGCCAGTCGGGAAACCGCGCTCTCCTCTGCGCGAAGCGCGAACAGCACCCCGAGCGCGAGCGCGGCACAGGCCGGCGCGTCGTTCCCGGCGCGCGCGACGAGAGTGAGCCAGGTGGGCGTCACGAGGAGGAGCGCGCCCGCGAGGAGCCCGCCCGGGCCGAAGAGGTGGACCCCGATGAGCCCGGTGGCGACGACGGTGACGACCCCGCACAGCACGGCGAGGAGCCGGAGCACGAGGAGCTCCTGGAGCTGGCTCCTGGTCAGGCCCGACGCGATCGGGCCCGCGAGCGCGTAGTAGGTGGAAGGCTGCTGGGCCTGGTAGTTCGGGCTCACCGGATCCGGACGCGCCCGGTCGATCGCGACGTCGCTGAACCCGCCCGGCCGGGCCGCGACGAGCTCCGGCCAGCGCTCCGCGACGACCCCGAATGCCGGCGGACCATCCCCCGCGCCGGCCATCGACGTCGCGAGGTATCGCGGGATCGAAGGCTCTCCGGCCGAGGGCTGCGAACCCGTGGACGCGACGAACGCGACGCGGGCCACGTGATACGCCTCGTCGAGACCGGCGTAGGGAGGCATCGCGAGCACCTGGAGAAGCAGCCGCGCGAGCGCGGCGACGGCGAGCCAGAAGACCGCCTTCACCGGCAGGGTGTTGGTCACGGGCGGGATTGTCGCCTCGGCACGCATCGGCCCTATCCTCGCGCCGCATGGCCGACGCCCCCATCCGCATCGCCGTCGTGGCGGAGAAGCCCTCCGTGGCGCGGGACATCGCCCGGGTGGTGGGGGCGGCGAAGAAGGCGGACGGGTATCTCTACGGCAACGGCTACGTCGTCACCTGGGCGCTCGGCCACCTCGTCCGGCTCGCGCAGCCCGGCGAAATGCGCCCCGAATGGGAGCGCTGGAGCCTCGCGGCGCTGCCGATGCTCCCCGAACGGTGGCCGCTCCTCCCCATCGAGAGGACGCGCTCCCAGCTCGAGGTCGTGACGAAGATCCTCACCGGGAAAACGGTCGAGGAGATTGTCTGCGCGACGGACGCGGGCCGCGAGGGGGAGCTGATCTTCCGCCTCGTGTACGAGCACTCGGGGACGCAGAAGCCCGTGAAGCGCCTGTGGGTCTCCTCGCTCACCGACGACGCGCTCCGCAAGGGCCTCGCCGCGCTCCGTCCCTCGCGCGAGTTCGACTCCCTGGCCGATGCCGCACGCGGACGATCGCGCGCCGACTGGCTCGTGGGCCTCAACCTCTCGCGCGCGTACTCGCTCTGGGGCAACGACTCGCTTTCCGTGGGCCGCGTGCAGACTCCCACGCTCGCGATGCTCGTCGAGCGGGAGCTCGAGATCCGGAACTTCGTGCCCGAGGACTACATCGAGGTCCACGCGACGTTCACGGGATCGTCGAGCTTCACGGGAGTCCTCTTCAAGGGCCGCGCGGTGCCACCCGCGCCCGAGGCCAAGCGCCTCCCCGCGACGCCCGAGGGCCGCGCCGAGGCGGACGCCGCCCGGGACCGGGCGAAGACCGGCACCGCGACGGTCTCCTCGCTCGACTCGCAGACGAAGCGCTTCCCGGCGCCGTTCCTCTACGACCTCACCGAGCTGCAGCGCCATGCGAACCGGCTCTTCGGCTGGAGCGCGCAGAAGACGCTCGAGGTCGCGCAGCGGCTCTACGAGGAGAAGAAGGTCCTCACGTACCCGCGCACCGACAGCCGGCATCTCTCGGAAGACGTCGCGAAGACGCTGCCGTCGGTGCTCGACGCGCTGCGTCCCACCTACGGCGCGCTCTTCGCCAAAGACGCGGGCGCTGCGGGCGCGGGTACGAAGCCTCTGGGCAAGCGCTTCGTCGACGACACCAAGGTCACCGACCACCACGCGCTCCTTCCCACGACCGTCGCGGCCACGTCGGTTTCGCTGGACGCCGACGAGAAGGCGCTTTACGACCTCGTGGCACGGCGGCTGCTCATGGCCTGGCACGAGGACCACGTCACGGCCGTGACCCACGTCGTCGTGGAGGTGACGCCGAAGACCGCGAAAACTCCCGTGGACCGCTACCACGCGACCGGCACGATCGTCCTCACCGCGGGCTGGAAGGCCCTCGACCCCGAACCTCGCGGCAAGCCCCGCGGAACGGACGAGGCCGCCGAGACGCTGCTTCCACCCGAGCTCGGCAAGGGCGTGCCCCTCGGCGTCGCAGAGGCGAACGTGCTCGAGAAGAAGACCCGCCCGCCGAAGCGCTTCACCGACGCGTCGCTCCTCACGGCCATGGAAACCGCGGGAAAGCTCCTCACGGAGGACGAGCTCGCGCAGGCGATGAAGGAGAACGGCCTCGGCACGCCGGCAACCCGCGCCGAGATCCTCGAGACGCTCATCACGCGCCTCTACGCCGAGCGCGACGGCAAGGCCTTCGTCGCGACGGAAAAGGGCATCCGGCTCATCGAGACCGTGCACCCCGACGCGAAGAGCCCGATCCTCACGGGCCGCTTCGAAGCCCGGCTCCGGCGCGTGCAGAAGGTCGAGGAGGCCCTCGCGCCGTTCCTCCAGAGCGTCGCGCAGTGGGTGACCGAAGTCGTGGGGCAGGTGAAGAGCCGTCCCGCGCAGCCGGCGGCGCGCGCAGCACAGCCTATCGCCTACGAGCCTCTGGCGCCGCCTTCCCGTCGCGAAGGACCTGGCGACCGCGCTCCAGGAACGCTTCGGTCTGCCTGGCTTCCGACCGCACCAGGAGGAAGCGTGCCGCGCCGTGGTGTCGGGCCGCGACGTGCTCCTCGTGATGCCCACCGGCGCCGGCAAGTCGCTCTGCTATCAGCTTCCCGGCCTGATGCGCGGCGGCACGACGCTCGTCATCTCGCCCCTCATCGCGCTCATGGACGACCAGGCGAACAAGCTGCGCAGCCTGGGTCTCCGCTCGGAGCGGCTCCACTCCGGCCGCGAGCGCGGGGACGCAAGGCGCATCGCCCAACAGTACGAAGAGGGCGCGCTCGACTACCTCTTCGTCGCGCCCGAACGTCTCGCGGTCCCGGCGTTCCTCGAGCTCCTGCAGCGCCGGAAGCCCACGCTCGTCGCGATCGACGAGGCCCACTGTATCTCCCATTGGGGGCACGACTTCCGGCCCGAGTACCGCCTTCTCGGCGAGCGGATGCCCGCCTTGCGGCCGGCGCCCGTGATCGCCATGACGGCCACGGCCACCCCGCGTGTCCAGGACGACATCGCGCTCCAGATCGGGCTCCTGAAGCCCGAGAAGCTCATCGCGGGCTTCCGCCGCACGAACCTCGCGGTCGAGGTCGTGGAATGCCCGCAGGGCGACCGTGCGGAGCTCGTCGTCGAGGTGCTGTCGGGCGAGGGACGGCTGCCGGCCATCGTGTACACGCCCACGCGCCGCGAGGCCACGGAGCTCGCGCAGAGTCTCGCCAAGCGCTTCAAGGCCGTCGGGTACCACGCGGGGATGTCGGCCGAGAAGCGCGAGCAGTCGCAGGACGCGTTTCTTTCGAGCCGGTCTCCGGTGGTCGTGGCGACGATCGCGTTCGGCATGGGGATCGACAAGCCCGACGTGCGAACGGTGCTCCACACGGGCCTCCCGGCAACTCTCGAGGGCTACTACCAGGAGATCGGCCGCGCGGGCCGCGACGGCAAGGAATCGCGGGCGCTGCTCCTCCACTCCTACGCCGATGTGAGAACCCTGGAATGGCTCCACGGCCGCAACTACCCCGAGGTCCGGGTGCTGGAAGACGTCTACGACTCGCTCCCGCCCGCGCCCGCGCCGTTCGGGCAGATCGCGGGCGGCCTCCCCTTCGACTCCGAGGTCGCGCAGTCGGCCCTCGAGAAGCTCTGGATCCACGGCGGAGCCCGGGTGACGCCCGAGGGCGACGCCTCCCGTGGCAGCAACACCTGGAAGAAGCCCTACCTCGCCATGCGCGAGGAACGACTGTGGCAGATCCAGCAGATGACGCGCTTCGCCGAGGGGCATGCCTGCCGCATGGCGGCGCTCGTCCGGCACTTCGGCGACACCGACGACCGCAAGGCCTGCGGGCTCTGTGACGTTTGCTCTCCGGGTTCTGTCCTCGTACAGCGCTCTGTGGGAGCGAGCGGCCCGGAGCTGGACCTCGGAAAGCTCGTCCTCGCGTCGCTCCGGGCGCGGGATCGCCAGGGCTCCTCACAGCTCCACAAGAGCGTCGCGGAGATCGCGCCGTCGGTGGACCGGCAGCTCTTCGACCGCGTCCTCGGCGGGCTCGCGCGCGCGGCCTGCGTGCGCGTCGAGATGGACTCCTTCGAGAAGGACGGTCAGACCATCCGCTTCCAGCGTGTGTCGCTCCTCCCGAACGGAATGGAAAACACCCGGCCGCAATTCGAGGTCGTGCCGGAGCCCAAGCGGCGCAAGCGCCGCGAGCGCGAGAAGAAGGGCGCGAAGACGATCGGACGACCGCGCCCCGCGGCAGTCGCGACGACCCTGGGCCCGAAAGCCCCGCGGCCCGCGGCCTCCGTGGAAGGCGAGGCGCTCGCGGAGAGACTGCGGAGCTGGCGGCTCGCGGCCGCGCGCAAGGCCAAGGTGCCGGCCTTCACGATCTTCCCCGACAGAACGCTCCAAGCGATCGCCGAGGCCGCCCCGCGTGACACCGACGAGCTCCTCGACGTGCCGGGCATGGGCCCCACGCTCGTGAAGAAGTACGGCGCCGCGATCCTGAGCCTCGTCAAGCAGTAGTCGTCGATCGACTGGCGTTCAGCCTCGATCCGGCGACCCGGGAGTGCATTCGAGCAGAGGAAGCGGCACGCCTTCCTGAACGATCCGTCGGCAGACATACCCGGAATCCGACAGGTCCCTCGAACATTTCTCGATCGTGTCGACACCGTCGACGACATGGGTCTCGACGATGATTCTGGGTGAAAACCTCCGGAAGAATTCGCGATCCGTGAAGATCACGCGTTCGGCTCCCTCCACGTCGCACTTGATGAAGTCGACGCGAGACAGATCGGCCATGCGGACGATGGTGCTCAAGGTGAAGGACGGTACCTTCCGGACCGCGCCGCGATTGGCGCCGACGAGGGTCGCGGCCCTCGACCCCATGTTGCCCTCGCAGGAAAATTCCAGCCCGTTGTCCTCCCCCCACCCCGCCCCCTCGGAAAGGCGGACCCCGCCCCCGGAG